>NZ_JBHTLK010000259.1:0-9163 GCF_042678885.1 Saccharothrix hoggarensis | reverse complement strand
AGCACCGGGTCGGTCACGGAGCCGTCGGTCGGGATGGCGGTGGGGCCGCCGTCGAGGGCCGCCGACGCACGCGCGGCGCGCACGGACGCCTCGGCCGCGGTGGTCGCCCAGCCGCGCAGGTTCACCCGGTGGCGGTGCACCTGGAACACGGCGTCACGTGCCGCTTTGACGGCGTCGGCCACACCGGGCAGGTCCAGCAGCGGGGCAAGCGGATCGGTCACGCCGGAGCACACTACTCGTCGGTAAGTGGCTATTTGAACCAAGCTGGAAATGGATCTACCGAATAGCCACTGGCCGACTACGGTGCTGGGTATGAACTGGTACGACCGCCCGGTCCTCGTCGGCGACCACGTGCGCCTCGAACCCCTGTCGCCGGACCACGCCGAGGGCCTGCACGAGGCGGGCAAGGACCCGGACGTGTGGACGTGGCTGAGCACCACCCAGCCCGCCACGGTGCAGGAGACGCGCGAGTACATCGAGCGCGTCCTGGCCGACCCCGACCGCCTCGCGTGGGCGCAGATCGACCCGAGGACGAACGAGGTCGCCGGCACTACGTCCTACTACGACATCGACCCGAAGAACCGCGGCCTCTACATCGGCTACACGTGGATCGGCTCGCGCTGGCAGCGCACCGCCCTCAACACGAACGCCAAGCTGCTGCTCCTGCGGCGGGCGTTCGAGGACCTGGGGGCGCTGCGCGTCGGCTGGCACACGGACCTGCGCAACGAGCGGTCGCAGCGCGCCATCGAACGGCTCGGCGCGACCCGCGAGGGCGTGCTCCGGGTGCACCGCATCCGACCGGACGGGACGCTGCGCGACACCGTCGTGTACTCGATGACGGCGGACGAGTGGCCGGACCTGAAGGCCAAGCTCGGCACGTGACGCGAGTCACGGAGGGTGCCGCTGGTCGCAACCTAGGTGTCGTTCGGCGGAATCGCGGTGGTCAAGCGGCACGGGCCGGGGTTACACAGTTACCCACGCGTTTCGAACTCGGCCAAAATTGGTCTGAACCTTTTGGGTGCGCAGTGAGCTGAATCGCACTACGGTCAGTGCGCTACCCCACGGATTCAGGAGGTCCTCCCGCCATGACAGAGCCGCAAGCCGCCCTGGACAACCTGTCGACGGAGACCAGGACGTTCCCGCCCAGCGAGGAGTTCGCCGCGCAGGCGAACGCCACCGCCGCCCTGTACGAGGAGGCGGCCGCCGACCGCGAGGCGTTCTGGGCGCAGCAGGCCGAGCGGCTGTCCTGGGACACCCGGTGGGACCAGGTCCTCGACTGGTCCGAGGCCCCCTTCGCCAAGTGGTTCGTCGGCGGCAAGCTCAACGTCGCGTACAACTGCGTCGACCGGCACGTCGAGTCCGGGCACGGCGACCAGGTCGCCATCCACTGGGAGGGCGAGCCCGGCGACAGCCGCGCGATCACCTACGCCGACCTCCAGCGGGAGGTCTCCAAGGCCGCGAACGCCCTCACCGAGCTGGGCGTCGGCGCGGAGGACCGGGTCGCCATCTACATGCCGATGGTCCCCGAGGCGATCTTCGCCATGCTCGCGTGCGCGCGCGTCGGCGCGATGCACAGCGTGGTGTTCGGCGGCTTCTCCGCCGAGGCGTTGCGCACCCGCATCGAGGACTCGCAGGCCAAGCTCGTCATCACCACCGACGGCCAGTACCGGCGCGGCAACCCGGCGGCGCTCAAGCCCGCCGTGGACGAGGCCGTGGCCAACGCGAAGAGCGTCGAGCACGTGCTGGTCGTCAAGCGCACCAGCACCGACGTCGACTGGGCCGAGGGCCGCGACCTGTGGTGGCACGACGTCGTCGACCGCCAGTCCGACCAGCACACGCCGGAGGCGTTCGACTCCGAGCACCCGCTGTTCATCCTCTACACCTCGGGCACCACGGGTAAGCCGAAGGGCATCCTGCACACCTCAGGCGGTTACCTGACCCAGGTCGCGTACACGCACCACAACGTGTTCGACCTGAAGCCGGACACCGACGTCTACTGGTGCACCGCCGACATCGGCTGGGTGACCGGGCACAGCTACATCGTGTACGGCCCGCTGGCCAACCGCGTCACGCAGGTCGTCTACGAGGGCACGCCCAACACCCCGCACGAGGGCCGGCACTGGGAGATCGTGCAGAAGTACGGCGTGTCGATCTACTACACCGCGCCGACGCTGATCCGCACGTTCATGAAGTGGGGCGCGGACATCCCCGCCAAGTACGACCTGTCGTCGCTGCGCGTGCTCGGCAGCGTCGGCGAGCCGATCAACCCCGAGGCGTGGATCTGGTACCGGGAGACCATCGGCGCGGGCAAGACCCCCGTCGTGGACACCTGGTGGCAGACCGAGACCGGCGCGATCATGATCTCCCCGCTGCCCGGCGCGACGTCGGCCAAGCCCGGCTCGGCGCAGCGCCCGCTGCCCGGCATCGGCGCGAAGGTCGTCGACGACCAGGGCAACGAGGTGCCGCACGGCGGCGGTGGCTACCTGGTGCTCGACCAGCCGTGGCCGGGGATGCTGCGCGGCATCTGGGGCGACGAGGAGCGCTACCGCGACACGTACTGGTCGCGGTTCTCCGAGCAGGGCTACTACTTCGCCGGTGACGGCGCGAAGTACGACGCCGACGGCGACATCTGGCTGCTGGGCCGGGTGGACGACGTGATGAACGTGTCCGGGCACCGGATCTCCACCACCGAGGTGGAGTCCGCGCTGGTCTCCCACCCGACGGTGGCGGAGGCGGCGGTCGTCGGCGCGAGCGACCCGACCACGGGCCAGGGCATCGTGGCGTTCGTGATCCTGCGCGGCGGCGTCGCCGAGGGCTCGGACGGCGCGGAGGCGATCAAGGCGCTGCGGGAGCACGTGGCCAAGGAGATCGGCCCGATCGCGAAGCCGCGGCAGATCATGGTCGTGCCGGAGCTGCCGAAGACCCGCTCGGGCAAGATCATGCGCCGGCTGCTGCGCGACGTGGCGGAGAACCGGCAGGTCGGCGACGTGACCACGCTCGCGGACTCGTCGGTCATGGACCTCATCTCCAGCGGCCTGAAGTCGGGCGCCTCGGAGGACTGAGCACAGCACCGAGCACGTCAGGACGGGTGCCCGCCGGTCGCCGGCGGGCACCCGTCTGGGTTAGGGTCGCTTCCGGTGAGCCGGGAAGTCTGGTCGGCACGAGGATGAGCCGTACCCGACGCACCGGAGTGGATCTTGACCGACAAGCGCAGCACCGCCACCGAGTTCGCGCGCTACCTGCGCACCGAGACCGTCGGCGGGATGATCCTGCTCGCCGCCACGGCGGTCGCGCTGGTCTGGGCGAACTCCCCCGCGTCCGGCGCGTACACCGCGTTGCGGGACTTCCACCTCGGCCCGGAGTCGCTGCACCTGAGCCTGAGCGTCGGCGACTGGGCAAAGGACGGCCTGCTCGCCATCTTCTTCTTCGTCGCCGGGCTGGAGCTCAAGCGCGAGCTCGTCATCGGCGAGCTGAACAACCTCAAGGCCGCGATCCTGCCCGTGGTGGCCGCCGTCGGCGGCATGGTGGTCCCCGCGGCGATCGCGATCGGCGTCGGCTGGGGCGAGCCGGGGATCGACCGGGCCTGGGCGATCCCGGTGGCGACCGACATCGCGTTCGCGCTCGGCGTGCTGGCGATCACCGCGTCCGGCCTGCCGAACAGCCTGCGGCTGTTCCTGCTCAGCCTGGCCGTGGTGGACGACCTCGGCGCCATCGTGCTGATCGCGGTGCTGTTCACCGCGACGTTCGACCTCGTGGCGGCGGCGGCCGCGGTGGCGCTGCTCGCGCTGTACGCGTTCCTCCAGCACAAGCGGGTGACGACGCCCTGGCTGTACGTGCCGATCGCCGTCGGCACGTGGGTGGCCGTGCACGCGGCCGGCGTGCACGCCACCATCGCGGGCGTCGCCCTGGCCCTGCTGACCCGCGTGCGCAAGGACCACTACGAGCACGAGGCGCCCGCGCTGCGGCTGGAACACCGGTTGCAGCCGTGGTCGGCGGCCGTGGCCGTGCCGGTGTTCGCGCTGTTCGCCGCCGGCGTGCCCGTCAACGGCGAGGCGCTGGGCGCGTTGTTCTCCGACCGGTTGGCGCTCGGCGTGATGCTGGGCCTGGTGGTGGGCAAGCTGGTCGGCATCGTCGGCGCGTCCGCGTTGGCGGTGCTGTTCAAGGCCGCCGTCTGGCCCAAGGGCGCGGGACCGCGCGACATCGTCGCCGTCGCCATGCTCGGCGGCGTCGGGTTCACGGTGAGCCTGCTGATCTCGGACCTCGCGCTGGACGGGCAGGCCGCCGAACAGGCCAAGGCGGCCGTGCTGCTGGCGTCGCTGGCGGCTTCGCTGCTGGCCGCGGTCCTGCTGATCCGCCGCAGCCGGGTGCACCAACGCGCCGACGAGGACGCGTCATGAGCCGGTCGGGCAGCCCCGGTCCGGCGTGCATGGCACGATGAGCCGGTGACCAGCGCTCGGGAGAACACCAACGGCAGCGGACTGCCACCTGTTCCGTCGATCCCGTTGACCGCGGAGAGCGCGGCGAAGATCGCGGAGGAAACGTCCATCGGCGGCCTGGTTCGCGATGCGACGGCCCACCTGTCCACGTTGGTCAGGGCCGAGGTCGAGCTCGCCAAGTCCGAGGTCGCGGGCGAGATCAAGAAGGGTGTGCGGGGCAGCGTCTACTTCATCGTCGCGCTGACGGTGCTGCTGTTCAGCTCGTTCTTCTTTTTCTTCTTCGGCGCGGAGCTGCTGGACGTGTGGCTGCCCCGGTGGTCGGCGTTCCTGATCGTGTTCGCCCTGATGCTCGTCACGGCGGGGCTCTTCGCGTTCCTGGGCTACCGCAAGGTGAAGAAGCTGCGGGCGCCACAGCGGACGATCGACTCGGCCCGGGACACCGTCGCGGCCCTCCGGCACCGCGGCGAAGGCCACTGAGCCGCGCCGTGCGGCTGCCCCCGGACCCGTCGACCGCGCGGGTGCCCGGCCCGTGGGCGCACCGCGACGTGTCCGCGAACGGCATCCGCCTGCACGTCGCGGAACTGGGCGAGGGACCGCTCGTGCTGCTGCTGCACGGGTTCCCGGAGTTCTGGTGGACGTGGCGGCACCAGCTCGTCGCGATCGCCGAGGCCGGCTACCGCGCCGTCGCCGTGGACCTGCGCGGCTACGGCGACTCCGACAAACCACCGCGCGGCTACGACGGGTTCACGCTCGCCGGTGACGTCGCCGGCCTGGTGAAGGCGCTCGGCGAGCCGCGCGCGCACCTCGTCGGCCACGCCTGGGGCGGCATGCTGGCGTGGACCGTCGCGGCCATGCACCCCCGGCTCGTCTACTCGGTGACGGCCGTGTCGGCGGCGCACCCGCTGGCGCTGCGCCGCGCGATCCGCCGCCACCCCCGCCGGCAGGGCCGGGCCAGCGCGCACGTGTTCCGCTTCCAGCTGCCCGTGTACCCGGAGCGGTGGCTGACCCGGGAACGCGGCGCCGCCGTCGCCCGGATGCTCTCGGCCTGGGGTGGTCCTAAGTGGACGGTGTCGCCCGAGTTCGACGAGGTGGTGCGCCGCAACCGCGAGGCGGTCATGGTGCCCGGCGTCGCGCACAGCTCCCTGGAGTACTTCCGCTGGGCGGTGCGCTCGCAGCTGCGCGGCGAGGGCCGCCGGTTCGCCGAGGCCGTCGACCGGCGCCTGGAGGTGCCGGTGCTCCAGCTCCACGGCGCGCTCGACCCGGTGGTGCTGGAGTCCACGGCGTCCGAGTCGGGGCTGTGGGTGGGCGCGCGGTCGTCGTACCAGGTGGTCCCCGAGGTGGGGCACTTCCCGCACCAGGAGGCGCCGAGCACGACGAGCCGGCTCGTCACCGACTTCCTGGCGAAGGTCTGAGGAACGGCGGTCAGGAGGCGCAGGTCTGCGTGGACGCCCGCCGCACCATCGACGGCGCCTTCGCCACCTCGTCCGCCACTTCCTGCGCGGTCAGCACGAACCCGGTCTCCTGGTCGTCCACGGCCGCGCCGAACACCACGCCCATGACGCGGCCCTGCGGGTCGACCAGCGGTCCGCCGGAGTTGCCGCTGCGCACCGTCGCCCGGATCGTGTACACGTCCCGCGTCACGGTCTGCGCGTCGTAGATGTCCGGTCCCCGCAACATCTGGATGCGTTCCCGCACCCGCGCCTCGGACGCCGTGTACGGGCCGTCCAGCGGGTAGCCGAGGACGATCCCGTCCTCGCCCTGCGCGATCTCGTCGGTGCGGAACTCCAGCGGCCGGGCCTCCAGGTCCGGCACGGCGAGGATCGCGACGTCGGTCTGCGCGTCGTAGTGCACGACGGTGGCGTCGAACTGGCCGCGGCCGACCTCCACCGCCACCTCCGTGGTGCCCGCGACGACGTGCGCGTTCGTCATCACCCGCTCCGGCGAGATGACGAAACCCGTGCCCTCCAACGCCCGCGAGCACGACGGCGCGCGCCCGCGCACCTTGAGCACGCTGGGCCGCAGCTGCTGCACGATCGGGTCGGCGCTCAGCGCCGGGTTCGGCGGGCCGACCTCCTTCAGCGGCGTCTGGTTGAACGGGTCCATCGCGGCCGGGAACCCGGACACGTCGAACAAGGTCTGCAGGTCGTTCGACAGCGTCCGCGCCGCCTGCGGCATGGCGCCGTCCACGGTGGACAGGATCACCGACTGGTTCAGCGACTTCGCGAGCCCCGGCAGGCCCGCGACGACGGTCAGCGGCAGCGCGATCATCCACGCCACCACGAACACCACGGCGCCCTGCACGATCGCGCCCAGCGCGTTGTCCGCGCCGCGCAACGGGCTGGAGTTGACCCTCGGCTTGATGCTGCGGCCCACGTACACGCCCAGCGTCTCGCCGAGCGCCACCAGCAGCACCACGATGCCGACCGCGAACACGACCTTCGTCACGACGTTGTCGAACTGGGCCACCACGAGCGGCGCGAGCTGCGTGCCGAGCACCAGCCCGATGAGCACGCCGACGAACGCGGGCAGCGCCACGACCATGCCCTGCCGCGCGCCCGAGACCGCGGCGAAGGCGGCGAGCGCCAGCACGAGCAGGTCAACCCAGTTCACGGAACCTCCGTCGCTCGCAAGGCCAGGTCGAGATCACGCACGTCCGAGGTGTCCCACGGCCGTTCCCAGCCGCCCAGCGCGAGCAGCCCGTTGAGCAGACCGGCGGTGAAGCCCCACACCAGCATCCCCGGCGCGGCGAACGCGGGCCCGAGGTAGCCGGACGGGTGGCTCACCCGGAACCGGTTCGCCGGGTCCGCGAGGTGCGAGATCGGCACCCTGGCCACGGCGGCCGTCTCGCCCGGGTCGACCGGCGCGACCGGCGACGGCGCGTCCCAGTGCGCCAGGACCGGCGTGACGACGAACCCGGACACCGGCACGTACAGGTCCGGCAGCGTCGCGACGGGCCGGACGCCCTCGCGCAGCACGCCGGTCTCCTCGAACGCCTCGCGCAGCGCCGTGTCCACGGGGCCGTCGTCGGTCGGGTCGGCCGCGCCGCCGGGGAAGGCGACCTGGCCGGGGTGCGAGCCGAGGGTGTCGGCGCGGCGCAGCAGCAGCACGTCGGGGCCGTCCGGCCCCTCGCCGAACAGCATGAGGACGGCGGCGGCGCGCCCGGTGCCCTCGGGCGGCGGGGAGACGCGGCTGAACGCGCGCGCGTCGATCTCGGCGGTGGCCTTGACCAGGCCCCTCATCCACTCCGGCACGTCGTCCGGGTCCACCAGGGCCGTCATCCGACCACCCCGCGCACCTGGTCCACCGAGGTGAACGAGGACGGGTTCGTGACCGGGGTCAGCGCGCCGTCCGCGTTGACCAGGTAGTTCATCGGCAACGTCGGCACGCCGACGGCCTTGCGCACCGCGTCCGCCGGGTCGTACACGGACGGGAGGCGCACACCGAGTTTCGCCAACAGCTCCAGACCGTCAGCCTCCTTGCTCTCCACCAGCACCGTCACCACCGGCACCGCGCCCGGCTCCCGCGAGTAGGCGTCCAGCACCGGCAGTTCCTCCTGACAGGGAACGCACCACGTCGCCCAGAAGTTCAGCACAGCTCGGCCCGACAAAGCGGACGACACGTCCACCGGCCGCCCGTCCCCGAGGCAACTCGCCGTGACGCCGCGCAGCGCCGCGGGCCCCGGCGCGCCCTGCGGGCACGGCTGGAGCGCCGCCTGCTCGCGTGCCGCCACCACGTCCGGCGCGGACCGCTGGCTCTGCGGCACGGCCGGCGGGTCCGGGTCGCGCGGCCACACCGCCACCGCGCCCGCCACCACCAGCACCAGGACGACGACGGCCCACCGCGCTCCGGCTCTCACGCCAGCTTCTCCCCGGCCCGCACCCGTTCCGCGAGGTCGATCAGGTGCGGCGCCTCCTCGCCCTTGACGAGCTTCCGCGCCTTCTCCGGGTCCACCTGGCCGATGCCGTACGACGGGCAGTGCGGCGCCAGCAGGCACGCGCCGCAGGCGGGCGTCCGGGCGTGGCAGACGCGGCGGCCGTGGAAGATCGTGCGGTGCGAGAGGAGCGTCCACTCCTTGCGCTCGACCAGCGCGCCGATGGCGTGCTCGACCTTGACCGGGTCCTCCTCCTCGGTCCAGCCCCAGCGCCGCACGAGCCGGCCGAAGTGGGTGTCGACCGTGATGCCCGGCACACCGAACGCGTCGCCCAGCACCACGTTCGCGGTCTTGCGGCCCACGCCCGGCAACGTCACCAGGTCCTTCAGCGTGCCCGGCACCTCGCCGCCGAACCGCTCCACCAGCGCCGCGCCCAGACCCATCAGCGACGTCGCCTTGTTCCGGTAGAAGCCGGTCGGCCTGATCAGCTCCTCCAGCTCGGCGCGGTCGGCCGAGGCGTAGTCGGCCGCCGTCCGGTACCGCGCGAACAACGCCGGCGTGACGAGGTTCACCCGGACGTCCGTCGTCTGCGCCGACAGCACCACGGCGACCAGCAGCTCCAACGGGTTCCTGAAGTCCAGCTCGCAGTGCGCGTCCGGGTAACCCTGCCCCAACACCCGCACCATCCGGCGCGCCCGGCGGACCAGCCCCAACCGCGTCTCCGGCTGCTTCACCGCGCTCTTCGCCATACCGGCGAGATTACTGGGTCTGATTGCGCCGCCTCCGGCGTCGCGGCTCGGCCGCCTGGAAGTCGGCCGCTCGCGCCTGATTTCGTGACGATCGAAAAGCGTGATCG
>NZ_JBHTLK010000258.1:0-9274 GCF_042678885.1 Saccharothrix hoggarensis | reverse complement strand
CCGTCGGGTCGACCAGCAGCATCACGACCAGCGCCGCCACGCCGACCAGGCCCGCGCCCAACGCCCAGCACGCCGTGATCGCGGCGCCGTGCCAGCCGGGCGCTACCAGCGGGCCGAGCGGACCGCCCAACGCGACCACCACCGCCGTGCCCAGGCCCGCCACGACGTGCAGCACCCGCAACGACGGCGTGTCCGGGTCCGTCGCCACGTGCGCGCCCGGCAGCCCGGACCGCACGCCCTCGGCCGCCGGCACCTCCTTGCGCTCGATCCGCCAGTCCACACTGGACATCCGGTGCAGCACGAGCACGGCCAGCGCGATCGGCGCCAGGCCCACCACGGCCCGCACCCACGGCGTCGTGCTCAGCCACGTCGGACCCCACAGGCACGTCGCGCCGGGCGCGAGGCACTGCGCGGCCACCAGGTCGAGGCTGATCACCTCCAGCTGGGCGACCAGCAGCACGGTCAGCAGCAGCGCCGCCAGCCGCAGCAGCGCGCGGAGCCCGATGCCCAGCAGGTGCGCGGGCAGCGACCCGGCCGGCGCGGGCGGCAGCATCCAGTGCGCCACGTTCGCCAGCGAGAACGGGAACAGCAGCGCCCACGTCGCCTTGGCCCAGCCGCCGGACGTCATCCGACCCCACACGTAGCCCTCGACGACCCGCGTCACCGGGCGGCCACCGGCCTGGAGCACCGGGCCGGGCGCGGGTCTGCGCAGCCGGTCGGCCGGGCGCACGACGCGGCCCAGCCCGTCGCCCGCCACGTCGACCGCCGCCACCGCGTCCACCAGTGAGTGCGGCGTGGTGCCCTGGACGCCGTGCACCCGCAGCTCGACCACCCGTGTGTCGGGGCCGGGAATCAGCACAAGTCCTCCCCGCGAACATCACCTCAGCCTCGCCATAGTGGTCCATCGTTGCGCTGTTGACGTCAACCTCGGAAACCCGGCGTGGCGGGGCGGTAGGGTCGGTTGAACCCGAGATGGAGGAACCCGCGATGACCGCCGAGAGGCTCCAGACCCGCAACGGCATCGACTTCGCCGTGGCGGACCTCTCCCTGGCCGAGTTCGGCCGCAAGGAGATCCGGCTGGCCGAGCACGAGATGCCCGGCCTGATGGCGTTGCGCCGCGAGTACTCGGAGGTCTACCCGCTCAAGGGTGCGCGGATCTCCGGCTCGCTGCACATGACCGTGCAGACGGCCGTGCTGATCGAGACCCTGGTCGCCCTGGGCGCCGAGGTGCGCTGGGCGTCCTGCAACATCTTCTCCACCCAGGACCACGCCGCCGCCGCGGTCGTCGTCGGCCCCCACGGCACCCCGGAGGAGCCGAAGGGCGTCCCGGTGTTCGCCTGGAAGGGCGAGACGCTGGAGGAGTACTGGTGGACCGCCGAGTCCATGCTGACCTGGCCGGACGGTGGCGGCCCCAACATGATCCTGGACGACGGCGGCGACGCGACGCTGCTGGTCCACAAGGGCGTGCAGTACGAGAAGGCCGGCGTCGTCCCGCAGCCCGAGGCGGACGACCCGGAGGAGTGGGCGCTCATCCTCGAGACGCTCCGCAAGTCCATCGCCGCGGACAACGGCAAGTGGACCAAGATCGCCGAGGGCATCCGCGGCGTCACCGAGGAGACCACCACCGGCGTCATGCGGCTGTACCAGCTGGCCGCCGCCGGCGAGCTGCTGTTCCCCGCGATCAACGTCAACGACGCCGTCACCAAGTCGAAGTTCGACAACCGGTACGGCATCCGCCACTCGCTGATCGACGGCATCAACCGCGGCACCGACGTGCTCATGGGCGGCAAGGTGGCCGTGATCTGCGGTTACGGTGACGTCGGCAAGGGCGCGGCCGAGTCGCTGCGCGGCCAGGGCGCCCGCATCATCGTGACCGAGATCGACCCGATCTGCGCCCTGCAGGCGGCGATGGACGGCTACGAGGTGCAGACCCTCGAAGACGTGATCGGCCGCGCCGACATCGTGATCACCACGACCGGCAACAAGGACGTCGTGCGCGTCGAGCACATGGCCGCCATGAAGCACCAGGCGATCGTGGGCAACATCGGCCACTTCGACAACGAGATCGACATGGCCGGCCTCACCCGCTACCCCGGCATCCGGCGGATCAACATCAAGCCGCAGGTCGACGAGTGGGTGTTCCCGGACGGCCACTCGATCCTGGTGCTGTCCGAGGGCCGCCTGCTCAACCTCGGCAACGCCACCGGCCACCCCAGCTTCGTGATGTCGAACTCCTTCTCCAACCAGGTGATCGCCCAGGTCGAGCTGTTCACCAAGTACCAGGAGTACGACAAGGAGGTGTACCGCCTGCCGAAGGTGCTGGACGAGAAGGTCGCCCGCATCCACCTGGAGGCGCTGGGCGGGAAGCTCACCAAGCTGACCAAGGACCAGGCGGAGTACATCGACGTGGACGTCGAGGGCCCGTACAAGCCGGAGCACTACAGGTATTGATTTGCCCCGCCTTCGGCGGGGCGGCGAGTTCGCCTGGAAGTCGGCAGTTCAAGGCGGTGTTGATTGCCGCTGCTCCGCAGGCGGCGGCGAGTTCGCTCTGAAGTCGGCAGTTCGAGGCCGATCCCGCGACGATCGAAAAGCGTGATCGTCGCGGGATGGGCCTCGACCTACCGACGCGAACTCGCGTGGTGGTCGCCTTTGGGCGTCACGAAGTGCCCTCCGGAGTGGTGGTCGCCTTGTGGGTGGTGGGGTCAGGTCCACTCGACGCTGATGCCCGCGGTGCCGGGGCCCACGTCCTCGAAGTAGGCGCTGGCGAAGCCGCCCAGGCCGCACACCAGCTCCTCCAGGTCCACCGGTGGCATGTCGGGGTCGATGCGGAGCTGCTTGGTGCACCGGGCCGGCAGGGCGCGGCGGTTGAAGGCCAGTTGCAGCAGGTACCCGCGGCACGGTTCGCGGAACGTCCGGCCGTGGCCCGGTGTCGGCCCGCCGGTGTCGTCCACCACGGTGAAGCTGAACACGTGCTCCTCGCCCTCGGCGAGCCTGCGGTCGAACAGCAGCTCGAACGCCAGCCCGCGGGTGGCCGGCTGCCGGCGCAGGCGTCCCAGCCGGCAGCCCTCGCCGGGCCGCACGAGCGCGTTGTCGATCAGGCACCCCTCGTCGCCCTGGTGCACGGCCAGGTACCGGTCCGGCCCGGCCTTCGCCGCGCGCACCACCAGCCGCGTGCTGATCGACCGCTGCTCCCGCTCCGGGCCGATGTGGACGGTGTCGTGCACCGACAGCACCTCGATGTCGACGTTCGCGCCGACGTCCGTCACGACCTCGAAGTCGCTCTGCACGGGCGCGGCGGGCGCCCACCCGGCCGGTCGCACGGGGCGCTGCTGGGGGCGGTTGCCGACGAGCGACACGAGCGAGTCCGGCGGCAGGCGCAGCACCGTTTCCAGCGCCCGCACGGTCGCGATGGCGCGGGGCACCTCGGGGTGGCGCAGGCCGCGCTGCCAGTAGCTCAACGTGGACTGCCCGACCTGCACGCCTTGCTGCTCCAGGTGGGCCCGCAGCCGGGCGAGGGACAGGCCGCGGTGCGCGATGGCGTCGTGGAGGGCCCGGTGGAACGGTCCGTAGCGGAGGGTTTCGGCCAGTCCGCCGGGCAGTCCGCCGGGCGGGTGGTTCCCCGGCTCGTCCACCGGTCTGGCGTGCCCGGAATCCGCGGTCACCGCGGCACCACCCTTTCGCGCAACCGGAAATGGGGTTCACCGTAGTCACTCGATCTGGTGACGCAAAGGATCTCTTATCACCCGAGTGGGCGATGTGATGCGGCCGATCGTGAGCGGACGGTGCCCCTTAGGGTGTTCGTGTGGGAAAACTCGTCGTGATCGAAGGCCTGGACGGCGCCGGGAAGCGCACCCTGGCCAAGGCGTTGACCGACGCGCTGGGTGTGCGCGGCGCGAAGGTCGCCACCAGCGCGTTCCCCCGGTACGACGAGGACGTGCACGCCGACCTGGTGCGTGACGCGCTGCACGGCAGGCTCGGCGACCTGACCGACTCGGTGTACGGCATGTCCGTCCTCTACGCGCTGGACCGGCGCGGCGCGGCCGACCGAATCCGCGCCGACCTCGACCAGTACGACGTGGTGCTGCTCGACCGGTACATCGCGTCCAACGCCGCCTACGGCGCGGCCCGGCTGGGCCAGTCCGCCGACGGCGAGTTCGTGGCCTGGCTGCGGGCGCTGGAGGTGGACCGCTTCGGCCTGCCGCTCCCGGACCTGCACCTGCTGCTGCGCGTGCCGGCGGGGGTCGCGGCGGACCGCGCGGCGCACCGCGAGGCCGAGGAGGCGCGGGGTCGCGACCTCTACGAGTCGGACGGTGGCCTGCAAGCGCGCTGCGCCGCCGTGTACGACGAGCTGGCCGCCTCCGCGTGGCTCTCGCCGTGGGAGGTGCTCGACGGGACGGGCGACCTCCGGGTCGAGTCGCTACTCGACCGATGGTTCACCCGTTAGGGTGGTTAAGTAACAAAACGTGACCACTTCGGCGATGAGTCGCTGACGATTCCCGTTCAGCGAGACGAGGTGGGCTCGTGGATCGGCGACAGAGACTGGCTACGGAGTGGACGCGTCCGGCGACCAGCAGCGATGACCGCTGGGCGGTGCGTGGACTTCCGACCACTAGTGGGACGATGTTGGGTATGAAGGCACGCGTGCTCGTCGTGGACGACGACCCCGCTCTGGCGGAGATGCTGACCATCGTGCTGCGGGGTGAGGGCTTCGACACCGCAGTGGTGGCCGACGGCGCACGCGCGCTGCCCGCGCTGCGCGAGCTGAAGCCCGACCTGGTCCTGCTGGACCTGATGCTCCCCGGCATGAACGGCATCGACGTCTGCAAGGCGATCCGGTCCGAGTCGGGCGTCCCGATCGTGATGCTCACCGCGAAGAGCGACACCGTCGACGTGGTGCTGGGCCTGGAGTCCGGCGCCGACGACTACGTGGTCAAGCCGTTCAAGCCGAAGGAGCTGGTGGCCCGCATCCGCGCCCGCCTCCGGCGCACCGAGGCGGAGCCGGCCGAGGTGCTGCAGATCGGCGACCTGACCATCGACGTGCCGGGGCACGAGGTGCTGCGCGAGGGCAAGCCGATCCAGCTCACGCCGCTGGAGTTCGACCTGCTCGTGGCGCTGGCCCGCAAGCCGCGCCAGGTGTTCACCCGCGAGGTGCTGCTCGAACAGGTGTGGGGCTACCGGCACGCCGCCGACACGCGCCTGGTGAACGTCCACGTGCAACGGCTGCGGTCCAAGGTGGAGCGCGACCCCGAGCACCCGGAGGTGGTGCTGACCGTCCGCGGAGTCGGGTACAAGGCCGGCCCGCCGTGATAGGTCGCCGCCCCGGACGACCTCGCGAGGTCGCGTCGGCCGTTCGCGACCCGTTCGCCGGCGATCACGCTCTTCGATCGCCGGGCGGGCAGGCGCGACCGGTGGACGCGGAGGTGACCGAGCCTCGCGACACCGGTGGCGGCGCGGTTCCACACCGGCTGGACGCCGGGGGCGGCGCGGTTCGACGCAAGCTGGACGTGGTGGCGCGCGAGGCCCGACGCCTCGTCGAGCGCTCCCGTCGCCGGGCGGTGGCCTTCGGCGAGCTGTGGCGGCGCTCGCTGCAACTCCGGGTCGTCGTCAGCACGCTGGCGCTGTCGTCCGCCGTGGTGTTCGTGCTGGGCATGGTGCTCCAGGTGCAGATCACCGGCCAGCTGCTGGAGACCAAGATCGAGGCGGCGCTGCGGCAGGCCGAGGCGAGCGCGGCCGCCATCCAGCCCGACCTGGCGGGCCTCAACCCCGGTCCGGACAGCGTCAAGGGCCGGTTCACCACCGCGCTGAACAAGATCAACACGTCGGGGGTCGACCTCGACCCCACCAGCTCCGGCGCGGGCGCGTTCGAACCGGTCCTCTACGACCCCGTCGGCACCGGCTCCGACGGCCTGCCGATCGCCGTGGGCGAGTACCAGGACGTGCCCGACGGGCTGTTCAAGATGCTCGAACGCGGCAGCACCGGCTACCAGATCACCACCGTCGAGCGGGAGACCGGGCCGACGACCCTGCTGGTCGTGGGCAAGCCGGTGAACAGCTCCGCCCGCGCCATGCACCTGTACCTGCTGTTCCCGCTGACCAGCGAGCAGGCCACCGCCGAGGTCGTGCAGAGCACCCTCGTCGTCGGAGGCCTGGCGCTGCTCCTGCTGCTGGCCGTGATCGCGAACCTGGTCACCAGGCAGGTCGTGCGGCCGGTGCGGCAGGCCGCCGAGATCGCCGAGCGGTTCGCCGACGGCAGCCTCGACGAGCGCATGCCCGTGGTCGGCGAGGACGACGTCGCGCGGCTCGCCGAGTCCTACAACGAGATGGCCGCGAGCATCCAGCGGCAGATCCACCAGCTGGAGGAGTTCGGCCAGCTCCAGCGCCGGTTCACCTCCGACGTGTCGCACGAGCTGCGCACCCCGCTGACCACCGTGCGGATGGCGGCGGACGTGCTGCACGCGTCGCGCGAGCAGTTCCCCGGCGGCCTCGCCCGCTCCACCGAGCTGCTGGTGGACGAGCTGGACCGGTTCGAGTCGCTGCTCGGCGACCTGCTGGAGATCAGCAGGCTCGACGCGGGCGTCGAGGAGCTGGCCGCCGAGCTGGTCGACATCCGGGTGCTGGCCCGCCGCGCCCACGACTCGGTGCGCGCCATCGCCAACAGCAGCGGCACCACGATCGTCCTCGACCTGCCGGACGAGGAGGTCACCGCCGAGCTGGACTCCCGCCGGGTCGAGCGCATCCTGCGCAACCTGCTGGCCAACGCCATCGACCACGGCGAGGGCCTGCCGGTCGAGCTGAAGCTCCGCGGCGACGGCGAGGCGATCGCCGTGACGGTCCGCGACCACGGCGTCGGCCTGCGCCCCGGCGAGGCCGAGCTGGTGTTCAACCGGTTCTGGCGCGCCGACCCGTCGCGCAACCGCCGCACCGGCGGCACCGGCCTCGGCCTGTCGATCAGCCTGGAGGACGCCCGGCTGCACGGGGGCTGGCTGGAGGCGTGGGGCGAACGCGGCCACGGCGCCGTGTTCCGGCTGACCCTGCCGTGCCGGCACGGGCACGAGCTGACGTACAGCCCGCTGCCGCTGGAGCCGCCCGACCTGCCCCCCGTCGTCGAGCCGGAGCCGGACGCGCCCGAGCCCGCGGACGAGGTCGAGCTGACGGAGGAGGAGATCACGTGGCAGCCCGCCCAGCCCGTCACCGGCGAGCGCGAGGAGGTCCGGTGAGGCTCCTGGCGGCGCTGCTGGCCGTGTTCGCGGTCGCCGGGTGCGCGGCGATCCCCACCCAGACGTCACCCGTCGCGGTGAACCCGTCCGTGGGCAACGCCTCCGAGGCCGCCGCGCCGAAGCCCGTCAAGGACATCGACCCGCTCACCCTGGTCCGCGAGTTCGTCAACGCCGCCGCCAACCCCGAGGGCGACTACGCGGCGGCGAAGGCGTACCTGACGGACGACGCCAAGCGGACGTGGGACACCAAGGGCACGCCGACGATCATCGAGTCGACGTTCAACACCGTCCCGACCCCCAGCCTGACCCCGGACGACAAGCAGCGCACGGTGCTCTTGCAGGGCAAGAACGTCGGCCGGCTCCAGCTGGAGGACAACGCGTTCATCCAGCAGGTCGGCAACCTCGACACCCCCGTCGGCATCGAGCGCGACGGCGAGGGCCAGTGGCGCATCGCCAAGCCGCCGGACGGCATCTACGTGCCGCTGACCGGGTTCCACCAGAACTACCGCCGCGTGACGTTGTTCTTCTACAACCCGGACTTCGGCGTGCTGGTGCCCGACCCGAGGTGGGTGGTGATCGCGCCGTCGACGTCGATCCCGACCCGGGTGACGAGCCTGCTGCTCAAGGGCCCCGCGGTGGGCATGCGGGGCGCGTTGGAGACGGCCATCCCGAACGGCGCCGCGCAGCGCAAGAACACGTCCGAGGCCGACGACGGCGCGCTGGAAGTCGACCTGACGAAAGTCGGGGACATCACGGTGCAGGTCGGCAAGCAGATCGTGGCCCAGGTGGTGAAGTCCCTGGCGGGCGTCACCAGCAGCCGCATCCGGGTGCTCGTCGAAGGCCAGCCGATCTCCGCCGAGCAGCGCGAGTGGCGGCCCGCCGACGTGCAGACCGGCGAGGGCCTGACCACGCCCAACGCGGACCTGAACGGCCTGCTGGTCGGCAGCGGCCGGGTCAAGCAAATCAACGGCGACCCGGTGCCCGGACCGGCCGGCGCGGGCGACTACCAGGTGGTCAGCGCCGCGCAGTCGATGGACGGCAGCGAGCTGGCCGTGGTGAGCCGGGCCGCGGAGAACTCCGTGCGGCTGCGCGTCGGGCCGCTGTCCGGGCCGCTCGCCGAGGTCGACCTGCCCGCCGCCACGATGACCAGGCCGACGTGGCTGCTCAGCGGGCGCCAGGGCGAGCCGAGCACCGAGGTGTGGACCGTCGTCGACGGGGCCAACGTGGTGCGCGTGATCAAGACCGACAGCGGGTGGACGGCGAACGCGGTCAACGCGTCCGAGCTGTCCGTGCTGGGTGGCGCGGTCAGCGAGCTGCGCCTGTCCCGCGACGGGACACGGGTGGCGGCGGTGGTGGGAGGCAAGCTCGTCGTGGCGGCCGTGGTGCGCGGGCAGGACTCGGCCGTGTCGCTGCGGTCGCCGCGCAACGTGCAGTCGTCCGCGCTCGGGACCAGCGCGTTGGCGGTGGACTGGCTGGCGCAGGACGTGGTGGTGGCGAGCACGACGCTGGCCGCGTGGCCCATCGTGAAGGTCAACATCGACGGGTTGCGGATCGAGCGCTACAACACGTCGAACCTGACCGTGCCGGTGAACTCGGTGACCGCCGCGCCCGGCCGGAACGTGCTGGCGGTGGACCAGAGCGGGCTGTGGAGCGCGAGCGACGTGGGCGACGTCTGGCGCGCGTCGCCGACCAAGGTGGAAGCGGGCACGCAGGCGTTCTACCCGGGCTGAGCCGGGTTCACCCGATCGTGCAAGCCGGTGACCTCCGCCGGAGGCCCCGGATTGTCGGGGGTCGCCGGCATCGTCGGGTCCGTGCTGATCAACCTGCTGTTCCCGCCCCGTTGTCCCGGCTGCGGCACGTGGGGCGCCCGCCTGTGCGGTCGCTGCCTCGCCGTGTTCGGCCCTCCGAGACGCGTGCCCGGTGTCGGGCCGCCCGTGTTCGCGCTGGCCGCCTACGGGGGCGCGGCGCGGGAGCTGGTGCTCGCGTTCAAGGAGCGCGGGCGGCGGGAGCTGGCGGCCGTCTTCGGGGCGCTGGTGGCCGCCGCGCTTCCCCGGCTG
>NZ_JBHTLK010000257.1:0-9310 GCF_042678885.1 Saccharothrix hoggarensis | reverse complement strand
GATCTCCGGCTCCCGGCCGTACCGCGCGGTGATGCCGCGGGTGGCCGCGGGCAGCGAGGCGGTGGACCGGTGGCGGCGGGCCGCGATGGCCGCCAACGCCGACTTCGAGGCGTGGATCGTGGCGGCCCTGGACCGGGCCGCCGACCGGGACCTCGAGCTGGTGAGCGTGCCGCCGCTGGCGCCCTCCGCCGAGCCGGAGCGGGAGCGGGGGCTGGTCAGCCTGCCGGCGGTGCGGCCGGCGTCATGATCTGCTGACTGCCCGTCGCCCACGTCGTGGTCATGGTGACGGCGTCGACGCGCCGGCCGCCGCCGGTGCGGACGAGGCCGAAGCGGTGGTGGCCGCCCGGGGTCCAGGTGGGGTCGCCGTGCGGGTTCGCCGGCACGTGCACCGCCTGGAACCGGGCGGTCGCCCACGGCCCGGTCGCCGTCGACGTCCACCAGGTGGTTCGACACGAGGTGCTGGGTGGTGTCGACGATCTCGACGCGGTCGTTCGTGGTGATCACGACATCGACCCTGGGCGACGACGACGGGGCGGACCTCGGGATCGGGCCCGGGCGGGAGCCGGCGTCCCCGGCGCGTCGGGAACGCCGGCTCCCGCCCCGGCTACAGCTCGCGCCGCACGTGCGTGCCGTCGCGGACGGTGCCCACGTACTCCTCGACCAGGTCCTCCAACGCCACCAGGCCGTGCACCGCGCCGTCGGCCGACACGGCCTGCGCCAGGTGGCTCTGGGCGCGCCGCAGCGCCGCCACGGCGTCGTCGAGGCTCGCGTCCACCGGCACCCGCGGCAGGCCGCGCACCCGGCTCGGCGGCACCCGCGTGGACGGGTCGGCGTCCGCCAGGTCCAGCACGTCCTTGACGTGCAGGTACCCGATCAGCCGCTGCTCGTCGCGCACCGGGAAGCGGGAGAAGCCGGTGGCCGACACGGCGGCCTCCACCTCGCCCATGGTGGGCCGCGCCGACACCGCCGTGACCCGCGCCAGCGGCACCAGGACGTCCGCGACGGTCCGCTCGGCGGACGACAGGGTCTGCGCCAGCCGCCGGTGCTCCGAGTCCTCCAGCAGGCCCTCCTGGCGGGACTGCCCGATCAGCAGGGCCAGCTCGTCGCGCGTGTAGGCCGACTCCAGCTCGTCCCTCGGCGTCACGCCCACGAGCTTCAGCACCGCCGTCGACACCACGGTGAACCCGCGCAGCAGCGGCGCGACCAGGCGGCAGAACCAGAAGTGCGCGGGCACCAGGAGCAGCGCGGTGCGCTCCGGACCGGCGATGGCCAGGTTCTTCGGCACCATCTCGCCCAGCACCGTGTGCAGCGCCACGACGATGATCAGCGCCAGCGCGAACGCCACGCCGTGCCGCACGGCGTCCGGGATGCCGACGCCGTGGAACGGCGCCTCCAGCATCGCCGCCACCGCGGGCTCGCCCAGCGCGCCGAGCCCGAGCGAGCACAGCGTGATGCCGAGCTGCGCGCCCGCGATGAGCAGCGGCAGCTCCCGGCCCGCCTTGATGACCGTGCGGGCCCGGCTGCTGCCCTGCTCGGCCAGCGCCTCCAGCCGGTCGCGGCGGGCGGTGATGATCGCGAACTCCGCGCCGACGAAGAACGCGTTGCCCGCCAGCAGCAGCAGGATCACGACGACGCTCACCGCGACACCCCCGAACCGGCCTCGGTGCGGGCCACCCGCAGCTCGGCCACCCGGTGCCGGTCCATCTGCACCACGGTGATCCGCCAGTCGTCCACCCGGATCTCGTCACCGGTGTCCGGGATGCGGCCCAGCCTGGCCAGCACCAGCCCGGCCACGGTCTCGTAGTCGCCCTCGGGCATCCGGAAACCGGTGGCCTCGGCGATCTCGTCGTCGCGCAGCAGCCCGGACACCAGCCACGCGTCACGGCCCAGCTGCCGCACCGGCGCCGTCTCCCGCCGGTCGTGCTCGTCGCGCACGTCGCCGACGATCTCCTCGACCACGTCCTCCAACGTCACCAGGCCCGCCGTGCCGCCGTACTCGTCCACGACCAGCGCGGTCTGCAACCCGGAGGCGCGCAGCCGGTCCAGCAGCGCGTCGCCCTCCAGCGTGGCGGGCACCGTCTGCACCGGCCTGGTCAGCGCCGACACCGGCGTCGTCGCCCGCTGCGGGCGGGGCACCCCGAACGCCTGCTTGACGTGCACGATGCCGCGCACCTGGTCCAGGTCGCCCTGGTAGACGGGGAACCGGGAGAAGCCCGTCTCGCGGGCCTTCGCCACCAGGTCCAGCACGGTGGCGTCGGAGCGCAGCGACTCCACCCGCACGCGCGGCGTCATCAGCTCCTCCGCGGTCCGGTCGCCGAACCGCAGCGACCGGTCCAGCAGGCTCGCGGTGCCGGGGTCGAGGGTGCCGTGCTCGGCGCTGGAGCGGATCAGCGCGCCCAGCTCCTGCGGCGAGCGGGCCGACGCCAGCTCCTCCGCGGGCTCCACGCCGAGCCTGCGGACCAGCCAGTTCGCGGTGCCGTTCAGGGCGGTGATGAGCCACCGGAACACGGCGGAGAACCCCGCCTGCACGCCCGCGACGGCCCGCGCCGTCTCCAGCGGCTTGGCGATGGCCAGGTTCTTCGGCACCAGCTCGCCGAACACCATGGACAGCGACGTGGCCAGCGCCAGCGCGATCGTCAGCGCGATCGGGCCGGCCGCCGACGCGGGCACGCCCACGCCGGTCAGCGCGGGGGAGATGAGCTGGGCGATGGCGGGCTCGGCGATGTACCCGGTGATCAGGGTGGTGATGGTGATCGCGAGCTGGGAGCCGGACAGCTGGAACGACAGGGACCGGTGGGCCTTCTCCACCGTCCGCGCCTTCGCGTCACCCACCTGGGCGACGTGCGACTCGACGGTGCTGCGTTCCAGCGCGGTGAGGGAGAACTCGGCGGCGACCGCGATGAAGGTGCCGACGGTGAGGAGCACCACGGCGGCGAGGCCGAGCACGCTGAGCAGGATGGTCATCGGGCCCGCCTGGGGCGGGCTTCGTGGGGCTGGCAGCCGGGTATCGGACCCGGCTCGGTACTGCTGCCCGGGGACTGCGCGTCGCGCACGGAAGGGATCACTCCTCGTGAGGGGTGGTCGGTCAAGTCCAGTTTAGAGAGTAACCGCCGGTCAACGCAGTCCGATACCGCTGGGTGACGAAGTGCTCGCCCGCAGGACGACCTCGCCGGCGACACGGACGGTGCGCGGGCCGCCCGCCACGTCGTCCAGCACGAGGCGGGCCGCGCGCTCGCCCATCTCCTCCAGCGGCAGCCGGACCGTGCTCAGCGCCGGCACCAGGTCGCGCAGCGTGGGGATGTCGTCGAACCCGGCCACCGACACGTCCTCCGGCACGCGCAGGCCGTGCTCGCGCAGGGCCGCCATCGCGCCCATCGCCATCACGTCGTTCACGGCGAACACGCAGGTCGCGCCGGTGCGCGCGGCCACCAGGTCGGTGACCGCCGTGTGCCCGCCGTCCCGGGTGAAGCCGCTGCGGATCACGTGCGCGTCGGGCAGGTCGACGCCCGCGTCGGCCAGCCCGGCCTTGAACCCGGCCAGCCGGTCGCGCGCCACGAGCAGGTCCGGGGGACCGGCGAGCACGGCGAACCTGCGGTGGCCCAGGTCGGCGAGCCGCCGGGCCAGGGCCCGCGCCCCGGACCGGTTCGCGGGCACGACGGTGTCCGCGCCGAGCTTCGCCTGGGAGACGCACGCCACCCGGCCGCCCTGCGCGGTGAACGCGGTGATCTCCTCGGCCAGCCGCTCCGACGCGTGCCGGTCGGTGGTGCGGCTGCCCGCGATCACCACGGCGCGGGCCCGGTGCGCGCGCAGCGTGTTGACCAGCTCCACCTCGCGGCGCGGGTCGCGGCCGGTGGTGCCGAGCACCACGACCAGGCCCGCGTCCTCGGCGATCCTCGTCACACCGGCGGCGATGCTGGAGAAGTACGGGTCGGCGATGTCGTGCACCACGAGGCCCACCAGCACGCTGGAGTTGCGCGCCAACGCCTGCGCCGACGCGTTGGGCAGGTAGCCGAGCCGGCGCGCGGTGCCGAGGACGCGTTCGCGCAGCTCCTCGCTGACCTGCCGGGTGCTGCCGTTGAGCACGCGTGACGCGGTGGCGAGCGACACGCCCGCGTGCTTCGCCACTTCCGCCAGCGTGACCTGCCGCGACGTCAACGCCGCCTCCTTCTCGTCCTGGTCGGGCGAGACTAGCCCGCCGGGAGGTTGACGTCCGAGAGGAGCCGACCGTAGCGTGTTGGAAAGCGCTTTCCACAAGCTTCGAGCGGCCGCGGTCGGCCGCGGACCTGAGCGGGGTGTACGTATGGCGGTGCGCACGATCGGCGTCGCGTTGAACGGTGTCACCGGGCGGATGGGGTATCGCCAGCACCTCGTCCGCTCGATCCTGGCGATCCGCGAGCGGGGCGGCGTCCGGGTCGGCGACGACGTGCTGGTCCCCGAGCCGCTGCTGGTCGGCCGCAACGCCGCCAAGCTCAAGGAGATCGCCGAGCGCCACGACCTGCCGCGCTGGACCACCGACCTGGACGCCGCGCTGGGCGACCCGGACGTCGACGTCTACTTCGACGCGCAGGTCACCTCCGCCCACGTGGCCGCGCTGACGGCGGCGATCGACGCGGGCAAGCACGTCTACAGCGAGAAGCCCGTCGCGGCCACCCCGGACGAGGTGGACGGCCTGGCCCGGCACGCCGACGCGGCCGGGGTGCGGCACGGCGTGGTCGCCGACAAGCTGTACCTGCCGGGCATCCGCAAGCTGCGCCGGCTCCTCGACGGCGGCTTCTTCGGCCGCGTGCTCAGCGTGCGCGGCGAGTTCGGCTACTGGGTCTTCGAGGGCGACTGGCAGAGCGCGCAGCGGCCGTCGTGGAACTACCGCGCCGAGGACGGCGGCGGCATCGTCGTCGACATGTTCTGCCACTGGAGCTACCTCCTCGAAGGGCTCCTCGGCCCGGTGGAGGCGGTGACCGCCCGCGCCGTCACGCACATCCCGCGCCGGTGGGACGAGAACGGCGAGCCCTACGACGCCACCGCCGACGACGCCGCCTACGCGATCTTCGAGATGGCGGGCGGCGTCGTGGCGCAGGTCAACTCGTCGTGGACCACGCGCGTGCGCCGCGACGAGCTCGTGGAGTTCCAAGTGGACGGCACGCTCGGCAGCGCCGTCGCCGGGCTGCGGAACTGCGTGGTGCAGCCGCGCGCCGTCACGCCCAAGCCCGTGTGGGACCCGGACGTGCCGTCATCCATCGACTTCCGCTCGCAGTGGCAGGAAGTGCCGGACAACGAGGTGTTCGACAACGGGTTCCTGGTGCAGTGGGAGGAATTCCTCAAGCACGTCGCCGTCGGCGCGCCGTTCGCCCACGACTTCCACTCCGGGGTGCGCGGCGTCCGGCTCGCCGCGCTCGGCCTGGAGTCCTCCCGCACCGGCCGCCGGATCGAGGTGCCCGCATGACGTCCGTGCTGCTGCCCGGCCGCGACGGCGCGTTCCGCCGGCACCGGCTGTCCGCGCCCCGCGCGTGGGAGACCGGCCCGTTCCGGTCGCGGATCGCGTTCGCCGCCGCCCACGTGGTCGCCGACCCGTTCGCCGGCAACGTGCCCGGCGCGCCCGCCGTCCTCGACTGGGACGCCACCCTCGCGTACCGGGTCCGCCTGTGGGAGCACGGTTTCGGCGTCGCCGAGGCCATGGACACCGCCCAGCGCGGCATGGGCCTGGACTGGGACACGGCCGCCGAGCTGATCCGCCGCAGCGCGTCCATCGCCACCGGACGGCTCGCCGCCGGCGTCGGCACCGACCACGACACCGCCGACCCGCTGACCGCCTACCGGGAACAGCTCGCGACCGTCGTCGAGGCGGGAGCGCAGCCCATCCTGATGTGCAGCCGCAAGCTCGCCGCCGCCGCCCGCGGACCCGAGGACTACCAGAAGGTCTACGGCGCGCTGCTCGACGACGTCGACCAGCCGGTGATCCTGCACTGGCTCGGCACGGCGTTCGACCCGGCGCTGGAGGGCTACTGGGGCTCCACCGACGTCTCCATCGCCACCGGCCACTTCCTCGACCTCATCCGCGCCTACCCCGACCGCGTGGACGGCGTGAAGGTGTCGCTGCTCGACGCCGCGCACGAGGTGGAGCTGCGGCGCGCCCTGCCGCCCGGCGTCCGCTGCTACACCGGCGACGACTTCCACTACCCCGAGCTGATCGCGGGCGACGACGTCGGCCACAGCGACGCCCTGCTCGGCATCTTCGACCCCATCGCGCCGGCCGCCTCGACCGCGCTGCGCGCGCTGGACGACGGCGACCTCGACCGCTACCACGAAGTCCTGTCGCCGACCGTGGCGCTGTCCCGGCACCTGTTCGGCACACCCACGTACTACTACAAGACCGGCGTGGTGTTCGTGGCCTGGCTGAGCGGCTTCCAGGACGCGTTCGGCATGGTCGGCGGCCTCCAGTCGGCGCGGGACGTGGTGCACCTCGGCGAGGCGCTGCGGCTCGCGGACCTCGCCGGGCTGCTGCCCGACCCCGACCTGGCGGCGGCGCGCTGGGGCCGGCTGCTGGAGGTGCTGACGTGAAGCTGTCCCTGAACCAGGCCACGGTGAAGCGGGCGTCCGTGCCCGAAGTGGTCGACGTCTGCGTCCGCAACGGCATCGAGGGCGTCGGCCTGTGGCGCGACCCCGTCGCCGACCACGGGCTGGAGCGCACGGCCGCGCTGGTCAGGTCGGCCGGGCTGGAGGTGTCGTCGCTGTGCCGCGGCGGGTTCTTCACCGGCGCCGACCAGCGGCTCGACGACAACCGGCGGGCCATCGACGAGACCGCCGCGCTCGGCGCGTCCTGCCTCGTCCTCGTGCCCGGCGGCGTGCCGGACCGCGACCTCGTGGCGGCACGGGGCCGCGTCGCCTCCGCGTTGGAGGCCCTCGCCCCCTACGCCGAGGGCGCCGGGGTGCAACTCGCCATCGAGCCCATGCACCCCATGTTCTGCGCCGACCGCGGCGTCGTGTCCACGCTGGGGCAGGCGCTGGACCTCGCCGCGCCGTACCCGATCGACGTCGTCGGCGTCGTCGTCGACGCGCTGCACGTCTGGTGGGACCCGGCCCTCGCGGTCGAGGTGCGCCGCGCCGGCCCGCGCATCCACTCCTACCAAGTGTGCGACTGGATCACACCCCTGCCCGCCGACGTCCTGCTGGGCCGAGGCCTGCCCGGTGACGGGCACGTCGACCTGGTCGGCCTCACGTCGCTCGTCGCCGACGCCGGCTACACCGGGTACGTCGAGGTCGAGGTGTTCAACGAGGACGTGTGGGCGCGGCCGTTCGACGACGTCGCCGCGGACCTCGTGCGGCGGCACGCCACGGGGTGGGAGCCGGTCGTGGACGGCGGCCACGACCGACTCCCCGTCACCCCTTAGCGGGGCAGTTCCCGGCCCGCCGCGAGCAGGCGCAGCGTGCTCACCGACGGCACCAGCGCGTACAGCGCGCCCGTGGTCCGCACGAACGGGCCGCCGACCACGGCGTCCACCCCGGTCGGCGCGCCGCGCTCGCCCGCGGCGAAGTCCGGGTTCCGCGCCCACGTCCGCTGCACGAACTCGAACTGCTCGTCCAGCGACGTGCAGTGGGCCACGAACACCAGGCCGCGCTCGCCGGCGGCGGTCGGGCCGAACGGGATGCCGCGCCGCACCAGCCGGTGTTGGCGCGGCGTCCGGTGCGTGAACGACCGCGGGTTCGTCTTGCGGGTGTGCGCCGGGCACGGCGTGATCGTGCCCGCCGGGTCGTCCGAGTAGTCGAAGTCGTTGCGGTCGCGCGCCGCGGCCAGCGGCCGGCCGTCCCGGTGGCGGCCGACGACCCGCGGACCGAGCCCG
This sequence comes from Saccharothrix hoggarensis, assembly GCF_042678885.1. Taxonomy (GTDB): domain Bacteria; phylum Actinomycetota; class Actinomycetes; order Mycobacteriales; family Pseudonocardiaceae; genus Actinosynnema; species Actinosynnema hoggarensis. The sequence continues at coordinate 1,475 of NZ_JBHTLK010000257.1, read as the reverse complement.
CGCGCCTCGACGGCCGCGTGCCAGCCGTCGACGTCCTGGGTGAGGCGGCGGACCACCTGGATCGACCCGTCGGCCAGCCACGCGGCGGCACGCGGGCGAGCCGACTCGGTCGGGTGACCGAAGACGAACTCGCCCGCGTTCACCAGCAGCTCGCCCGGCCGGCCGACGCGGTGGCCGGGCCGGTCCGCGTCCTCGTGGTGGAAACCGCGGACGCCGGGCTGCGAGATGCCGTCCTTGTAGCCGAAGTGCTCGTGCCCGCGCCGGTCCCCGGGCAGCGTGTCGGCCCGCTGCTCGTGCACGGCCGTGACGCCCAGCAGCGTGTCCAGCACGTCCATGTTCCGGGCCGCGCACTCCAGCCGCGCCGCCGAGTCGGACGCCACCGTCACCACGGCGTGCACGGGCCGGCACGCGCGCCCGAACAGCCAGTGGTCGGGCGCCGAGTCGCCGGTGTCGCCGTTGGCGTCGGCGGCCTCCTCGGCGGTGTGGGGGAAGTGCGGGCGCAGGTCGTCGGCCGTGGCGTCCGGGTTGACGCTCAGGTCGACGATCCCCTCGGGGGTTAGGGACACGTTCGCCCAGGTGGCGCACAGGCCCGCCGGGTCGCCGCCGAACAGCGTGCGGCCGAGGGAGAAGACCTCGTTGAAGTCCTCGACGTCGGCCGTGGTGCTGACGTGGCCGAGCATCGCGGCGAGCCACGTGCGCCCCTGCTTCGCGTCGGTGAAGCGGACGAACCGGAACAGCTGGTGGTCCTTGTTGAACGCGGCCAGGACGTTGCCCTGGATCTCGGTGGACCCGCGCAGCGGTGGTCGCCGGGCTCCCCGCTCGACGTCCGGGAGATCGGTCATGGCTCACCCCCTGTCCTTCAGGAGGCCCGCGCCGCGCCGTGGATACGCCCGGTGGCGCGTCGGCGTCAGACCAGCGCCAGCGAGGCCACCACCGGCGCCACGTACACGAGCGGGAAGGGGATGTGCGCGTACGACCGGGCCCGCACCACGGTGACCACGGCGCCCGCGAAGTACAGCACCAGCCCGATCCCCGCCGCCACCCCGATGACCGGCACGAACAACCCCACCACCAACCCCGCCGCGCCCGCGGCCTTCGCCACACCGAGCCACACCCACCACGCGCGCGGCACGCCGTAGTCGGCCAACGGCTCCACGACCCACTTGGCGCGGAGGAAGACGGAAGCGGCCGAGAACCCGGCCAGGGCGGCGGCGACGAGGGTGACGATCACGTACGAGGTGGACATCGGAAAGGGCTCCCATCGGGTGACGGACCCCGGAGCCGCCCCAAGCCGCCCCGGCTGTCCAGAACACGTTCACCGCCATGACCCCGGCCGGCGCACGAACGTGACAACCGACGGAAAACTTTCCCCGCTCGTCCTTCACCCTTGCCGCCCCGCCGCCCGCAGTCCCGCCTGGCCGCCCGCCGCCTCGCCGCCCGCCGCCCGCAGTCCCGCCTGGCCGCCCGCCGCCTCG
>NZ_JBHTLK010000256.1:0-9348 GCF_042678885.1 Saccharothrix hoggarensis | reverse complement strand
GAGCTCGCCGCGCGGCTCGCCGACCACCCCGGCACCGGCCTGGTCCGGCACCCGAGCCTGCCCGGCGCGGACCCGGCCGGCCTGCTCGGCACGCAGATGCGCGGACCGGGCGCGATGCTCGCGTTCACCACCCGCGAGAACCCTGCCGCCGTCGTGCGCAGGCTGCGGCTCGTCACCCCGGCGGTGAGCCTCGGCTCGGTGGACACGCTGATCGAGCACCCGTCCGCGCTGACCCACCGGCTGGTGCCCGACGCCGAGCGCGAGGCGTCCGGCGTGCCCGCGAACCTGCTCCGCCTCAGCGTCGGCCTGGAAGACGTCGAGGACATTTGGGACGACCTCGACCAGGCCCTTCAGGGGCATTGTGAAGAGGGTTACATCAAGTCTTCCTCAAGCGATTTCCGGGAGTTGGCCGACAGCCACTAACGTTCCGCCGGCACGGTGTGAGCGGAGCGCGCGAAGTCGGCCGCCGTCGGATACCCCAATCGGGTTGTTCGGCTGCCGGACCTGCTACAACAGGTCATCGCCCGCCTCTGCCCGGCCGTGTCGAGAAGCCGGTGAACGCGAGGAATGCCGTGGTGCCCGCCGAAGTGGCGTGGCGCGATTCGGCATTCCGCACCGCCGACCGCCCATTCCCGTCCGCCGCCGACCCGCGGCGGGCCGGGCGCGTCGGGCGGATCGCGGCCCGGTTTCCCCCGGTGCTCGCCGCGCCCGTCCTCCGCGGTGCGGGCGAGCCGCCCGAGCCCGTCGTTCCACGGCCCACCAGGCCGGTGAACGGGTCGCGGCGCGCGACTGGCGCGCCGCGGGAAGACCGAACGGCCGGACGGGTGCCACGAGCACCCGTCCGGCCCGGTCACCTAGGCTGGTGGCAGTTCACCTAGGAGGAAACCCAGCCGTGTCCGTCGTCGGTGTCCTCGCCCTGCAGGGCGACGTCCGTGAACACCTCGTCGCGTTGGCCGAGGCCGACGTCCTGGCCCGCCCGATCCGCCGGCCGGAGGAGTTGGCCGAGGTCGACGGCGTGGTGCTGCCGGGCGGCGAGTCCACGACCATCAGCCGGCTGCTCGCCACGTTCGACCTGCTGGAGCCGCTGCGCGCGCGGATCAAGGAGGGCATGCCCGCCTACGGCTCGTGCGCCGGCATGATCCTCCTCGCCGACCGCGTCCTCGACGGCCGGCCCGACCAGCACCAGCTCGGCGGGCTCGACATCGTGGTGCGGCGCAACGCGTTCGGCAGGCAGGTGGACTCCTTCGAAGCGGAACTCGACTTCACCGACGTGGGCGAGGTGCACGCCGTGTTCATCCGCGCCCCGTGGGTGGAATCCGCCGGTTCGGACGTGGAAGTGCTCGCCCGGGTGCCCGAAACGGACGACGCGGGAGAGGCCGCCGGTAGGATCGTCGCGGTTCGGCAGGGGCACGTGCTCGCCACCTCGTTCCACCCGGAACTGACCGGTGACGGGCGAGTGCACCGCCTTTTCGTGGACATGGTCCGTGCCGCGGGCTGAGTATTCGACGGAGGAGAAATGAGCGGCCACTCAAAGTGGGCGACCACCAAGCACAAGAAGGCCGCAATCGACGCCAAGCGCGGCAAGCTCTTCGCGCGGTTGATCAAGAACATCGAGGTGGCGGCCCGGACCGGCGGTAGCGACCCCGACGGCAACCCGACCCTGTACGACGCCATCCAGAAGGCGCGGAAGAACTCCGTCCCGCTGGACAACATCGAGCGCGCCCGCAAGCGCGGCGGCGGCGAGGAGGCGGGCGGCGCCGACTGGCAGACCATCATGTACGAGGGCTACGGCCCCAACGGCGTGGCGGTGCTGGTCGAGTGCCTGACCGACAACCGCAACCGGGCCGCGTCCGAGGTCCGCACCGCCATGACCCGCAACGGCGGCTCCATGGCCGACCCCGGCTCGGTCGCCTACATGTTCACCCGCAAGGGTGTCGTGATCGTGCCGAAGGGCGACCTGTCCGAGGACGACGTCCTGATGGCCGTGCTCGACGCGGGCGCCGAGGAGGTCAACGACCTGGGCGAGAGCTACGAGGTCGTGTCCGAGGCCGGTGACCTGGTCGCCGTCCGGACGGCGCTGCAGGACGCGGGCTACGACTACGAGTCGGCGGAGGCGAACTTCCTGCCGTCGGTGTCGGTGCAGCTGGAGGCCGAGGGCGCGCGCAAGATCTTCAAGCTGATCGACGCGCTGGAGGACTGCGACGACGTGCAGAACGTCTACGCCAACTTCGACGTGTCCGACGAGGTGATGGCCGAGGTCGGCTGACCTCCCGGGCCCTTGCCGCAGCCCCGCGCCGGTCGTCCCGGAGCGGGGCTGCGTCGCGTCCGGGCGGCGGTGCTTATGCGGGGTTGACAGGGGGAGCGGGCACAATGGCCGGGTGTCGAGCCCCGCAGCCCCGAGCCCGCAAGACCTCAACCTGCGCAATTGGCTGCTGGCGCAGGCCGAGCAGCACGGCCACGCGGTCGTCGCCGTGCCCGAGGACGCCGAAGGCGCCGGGTACTCGTTCTCCGTCGGCGCGTGGCGCCGGTTCGGCGTCGCCGAGGCGGTCGTGCTCGGCCTGCCGCCGGAGCACGCCCAGGTCCTCATCCGCGCCTACGTCGACCGCGCCCGCCGGGGCGAGCGGTTCGTGCCCGGCCGGCTGTACTACGACTTCTTCGACGGCGTGCCGGTCACGTTCGAGCGCGTGTTCAAGGGCTTCTACCCGGAGTTCTTCGGCAGCGCGTTCCTGCTCTACGGCAAGGGCGACTTCGCCGCCGTCCAGATCATCGTGCCGACGGCCGAGGGCCGGTTCCCGTGGCACCACGACGCGCCGATGGGGTTCGGCGACTGGCAGCTGCTGCTGACCGAGAGCGGTCGGCCGGAGAGCTGGGAGCCCGGCGTCAACGGCCCGTGACCGGTTCGACCCCGCGCGTTCGCCCTGCCGTCAGGTGCTCGACGAACCCGTCCGACAGGCTGGTGCAGGTCCACCCGCAGACCACCGCCCGGCCCGGACGTCGATCACCCTCGGCTTGGTCCGTCCGGCACCCGCAGGGCCCCGCCACACCCGTGGCGGGGCCCTGCGTCGTTGTCCGGGAAACGTTGTCAGGTGCCGTGACCTCGACCGTTGACAACGATCCGGCGTTATCACTGTCCGGTGCGACGAACCGTCGGGGGCGCCGCACGCACGAGGGGGAGGTGCGTTCCGCTCCGCGCGGCGGGGGAGCCGCGCGGAGCGGAACGCACGTGACGAGGCTTGGTCGAGGGGGCCCCGCCCGAGACCAAGGAACAGGCCGCGGGAGGGGTTTCCGATGGGCTCCTCCCGCGGTGACAACCCGGGACGTCGGTCAGGGCGTGCGGCCGAGCAGGGCGATCAGCCTGGTCTGCGGGTCGGCGTCGTCCGGCACGGGCACCGGCGGCGCGAACATCCCGCTCGACGTCCACGCCTCGGCGTTCGGCCGGACGTAGTCCAGCACCGCCTCCGCCACGTCCGGGTCGATCCGCTCGTCGACCCCGATGGCGCGGGCCAGGTCCCAGGCGTGCACGGCCAGGTCGGTGGTCATCTGCCAGCCGTACTCGACGGCCGTCGTCCGGCCGGAGCTCAGCTGCACCGGTTTCTGGAGGGCCTTCGGCGCGATCCACGCCTCCCGCGCCGCGGCGGCCGCCAGCACCCACGAGTGCAGCGGGTCGTCGCCGAGCTGGTCGCCGTCGAACCGGTCGCCCACCTGCTCGACCGTGCAGCCCGCCAGCAGCTCCGGCGCCCACAGCTGCTCGTACACGAGGTGGTTGACCAGGTCGTGGACCGACCACTCCTTGCAGGGCGTGCCCCACTCCCACTGCTCGGGGCGCACCTTGCGCACCCGCGAGTCGAACTCGGTCATCGCGCGTCCGTGAGCCTCGATCAGATCCACCCCACGAGTGCACCAAAGGTTGCACCGCCGCGCACGCCGAGCGTGTGCACTGGGCCACTCGGCCCCGTCAGGATTTTTACCGGTACACCCGTACGGCGTAACGTGACCCGGTCACGCCGACGGTGACATCGTTGACACCAGGAGGATCCAGTGAGCGCCACGAGCGCTGTCTCCACCCCGCAGCGGGGCTTCTTCGGTCACCCCCGAGGGCTGTCCACGCTGTTCTTCGCCGAGCTGTGGGAACGCTTCTCGTACTACGGGATGAAGGCGATCCTCGCCTACTACCTGTACCGGTCCACGGCGGAGGGCGCGCTCGGGCTCGACAAGAGCTTCGCGCTGTCCCTCGTCGCCATCTACGGCGCGTCGGTGTACATGGCCGGCGTGGCGGGCGGCTGGCTGGCTGACCGCGTGCTGGGCGGGCAGCGGGCCGTCTTCCACGGCGGCGTGCTGATCATGTTCGGGCACATCGCGCTGGCGCTGCCGATCGGCGTGACCGGCGTCTACACCGGTCTGATCCTGATCGTGCTGGGCACCGGCCTGCTGAAGCCGAACATCTCCACCGTGGTCGGCGGGCTGTACGACCAGCAGGACCCGCGCCGCGACTCCGGCTTCACGATCTTCTACATGGGCATCAACCTCGGCGGCTTCCTCGCGCCGCTGGTGTGCGGCTTCCTCGGCGAGACCTACGACTGGCACCTCGGCTTCGGCGCGGCGGCGGTCGGCATGGCGCTGGGCCTGGTCGTCTACCGGCTCGGCCGGCGGGGCCTCGGCGACTCGGCCGCCGTGCCGCCGAACCCGCTGCCCGTCGAGGAGCTCGGCCGGGTGCTCGGCCGGATCGCCGCCGTCGCGCTCGGCTCGGTGGCCGTGGTGGCGGCGCTCGTCGTGCTCGGGGTGCTGGGCGCGGAGGGCGTGATCAACCTGATCAGCCTGCTGTCGGTGCTGCTGCCGATCGGCTACTTCGCGGTGATGATCCGCAGCCCGCGCACCACGCCGGTGGAGCGCTCGCGGGTGATCGCCTACATCCCGCTGTTCATCGCGGCGGCCATGTTCTGGCTGCTGTTCGAGCAGAGCGCCACGGTGATCGCGGCGTTCGCGGACACCCGCGTGGACAACAGCTTCCTCGGGTTCTCGTTCCCGCCGTCGTTCATCCAGTCGATCAACCCGGTGATGATCATCGTGGTGGCGCCGCTGTTCGCGCTGCTGTGGGTGAAGCTGGGCAGGCGCCAGCCCGCGACGCCCCGCAAGTTCGGCTACGCGCTGCTGCTGGTGGGCTTGTCGTTCCTGCTGATGATGGTCGCGAGCCAGGGTGACCCGGCGGTGCGGGTGAGCTTCCTGTGGCTGGTCGTGATGTACCTCGTCATGACGTGCGGCGAGCTGATGCTCTCGCCGGTCGGCCTGTCCGTGACGACCAAGCTGGCGCCGCGCGCCTTCGCCTCGCAGACCATGGGCCTGTGGTTCCTGGCGACGGCGGCCGGCTCCGGTGTCGGCGCGATCGTGGTGCGGTTCTACAGCGACGAGAACGCCGTGGCGTACTTCGGCGTGCTGGGCGCCGTGGCGATCGGGCTGGGTGTCGCGCTGGTCGCGGCGACGAAGAGCATCCACCGGTTGATGCGGGGCGTGGACTGAGCTCGGGTGCCGTAGGGGCGTGCGGCCGTGCGCCCCGACGGCGGCCCGTCGTGGAGGCCGCGGCCCCCGGGTCGCGACGGAACGCGCGTGGCTGAGCGCGATCGGGGAGTCCTGCGACACCGTCGCCGTCGACCGCGCGCGGCGGGACGCGGACGACCCGCCGCGGCGGCGGTGCGGCGGGTCGTTCGCGCACCACAAGCATGCACCAAGTTCCTGAGGCTCAGCTGATGGTGTGCGCGATCGGGTGTCGCTTCGTGACACCCGTGGTGACGGGAAGCCTTGCCGCGCCCCGGATCAACCGCGACGGCCGGCGCCGCACCCGGCCCGCCGCCCTCAGGTCGGGGAAGCGGCGGAACAGCCCGCGCAGCGCCGCCGCACCCTCCATCCGGGCCAGGCCCGCGCCCAGGCAGTAGTGGATGCCGGACGAGAACGCCAGGTGCTCGCGGACGTCCGGCCGACCGGGGTCGAACCGGTGCGGGTCGGCGAACACCGCCGGGTCGCGGTTCGCGCCCGCCAGCACGAGCATGATCGGCGTGCCCTTCGGGATCGACGTGCCCGCGACGCGCGTCGACTCGAACGGCACGCGCACCGTGTACTGCACGGGAGGGTCGTGGCGCAGGGTCTCCTCCACGACGGCCTCCGCGTGACCGGGGTCGTCGAGCAGGCGCGCCCGGACGGCGGGGTCGCCGAGCACGGCCAGCACCGAGTTGCCGATCAGGTTGACCGTGGTCTCGAACCCGGCCACCAGCAGCAGTTCCGTGGTGGCGATCAGGTCCTCCCGGCTGAGGTCCTGGTGCGCCACCAGCGCCGACACGATGTCGTCCCCGCCGGGGCGCCGCCGCCGGTGCGCGATCAGGTCGTCCAGGAACGCCTGGAACTCGCGCAGCCCGGCGTGCAGCGCCCGCAGCTCGCCGAGGTCGCGCACGCCGTCCAGCGCGTTGACCAACGCGCTGCCCCACCGGGCGAACGCCGCGTGGTCCGCGCCCGGCACGCCGAGCAGGTCCGCGATCACCTGGACCGGCACCCGCGCGGCGAAGTCGCCGACGAGGTCGAACGTCCCGCGCGGCGCCACCTCGTCCAGGTACTCCTCGACCACCCGTTCCACGGTGGCCTGCTGGGCGCGCAGGCCGCGCGGCGTGAACCACGGCGCGACCAGCCGGCGCAGCCGCGTGTGGTCGGGCGGGTTGCGGACCAGGAACGACTCCTCGACCGGGTTCACCAGCCGCCGGCCGTCGACCTGGGCGGACGAGTCCACCGGGGACAGCGCGCCCGCCGGCAGCGTGCCGAAACCGGGGTCCCGCAACAGCGACGAGCACAGCTCGTGCGACGAAGTGAGGTACAGCCCCATCCTGCTCTTCACCAGCACACCGCGCCGTCGCACCGCCTCGTACTCCGGGTACGGGTCGCGGGCCGGGCTCATCCCGAACAGCCGGGCGGCGGGGTCGCCGAGGAGGGCGTGGGCGCGGACGGCCGCGCGTCCCATGAACAGCAGCGTCGCGTTCTTCACCGTGGACGGCATGCCACCACGGTGGCGTGAACGCGAGAAAGGTTCAAGGTCGCACGGCGGATCACCCGACGTGCCGGTCGGAAGTACGCTCCGCCGGGTGACGCGGCCCTCCGGCTGATCGGCCCGTCGTGCGCCGGGTGGTCAGCGCCTGACGCGCAGCGACGCCAGCCGCCACGTGCCGCCGTCCGGCGTCGGTCGCGGCTCCTCGGCCAGTGCGAGGTCCGGGAAGCGGCGCAGCACCGCCGACAGCGCCACCTCCGTCTCCACCCTGGCGAACGCCGCGCCGAGGCAGAAGTGCGCGCCGTGCGAGTAGCCGAGGTGGCCGACGGCGGGCGTGCGGGTGATGTCGAGCCGGTCCGGCTCCGGGAACGCGCGGGGGTCGTGGTTGGCGGCCACGATCGCCGTCGTCACCGGCTCGCCCTTGCCGATCACCACGTCGCCGATCGTCACCTCCTCCTTGGTGTACCGGGGCGCGGTGAGCAGCTGCGGCCCGACCCACCGCGTCAGCTCCTCCACCGCGCGCGGCATCAGGGCGGGGTCGGCCCGCAGGGCGGCGAGCTGGTCGGGGTGGGCGAGGAGCGCCTCCAGCCCGTTGACGATGAGGTTCGTCGGCGTCTGTCCGGCCAGCACGAGCTGCCAGACCAGGGTGACCAGCTCGGTGTCGGTGAACCGGTCGCCGTCCTCGTCCTGGACGTGCAGCAGCTGCGAGATCAGGTCGTCGCCGGGCTCCTCGCGGCGGCGGCGGACGGCGTTCCGCGCCTCCGCGATGGTGGCCGGGATGGCCGCGATGAACTCCGGCCCGTAGCCGCCGACGACGGCCGCGCCGATCTCGCGCCACTTCGGCCGGTCCTCGGCGGGGATGCCGACCAGCTCGCCGATCACGTCCATCGGCAGCGGCCGGGCGAAGTGCGCCAGCAGGTCCACCGGGTCGTCGTCGGGAAGGGCGTCGAGCAGGGCGTCCACGATCGCCTCGATGCGCGGCCGGAACCCGGCGGCGCGGCGCGCGGTGAACGCGGGGGAGGCCAGCCGGCGGAGCCGCAGGTGCTCGGGACCGTCCATTTCGGACATGGTGCGCAGGTGCTCGAGGCAGTGCTCGGGGATGCCGGGCGGGCGCATGAAGCTGTTGGCGTTCAGCTCGAAGCGCGGGTCGGCGAGCACCGCCCTGGCGTCCTCGTGCCGGGTGACGACCCACAGGTTCCCCATGCCGGGCACGGGCATCCGCGCCACGGGCGACTCCTCGCGCGCCGCGCCGTAGGCGGTGACGGGGTCGAACAGCACCTCGGGGCGGGCGGGGTCGATCTCGGGAACGGTCACTCGATCCTCCGGATGTTCAGATCAGATGTTCTCATCATCTGAATGGCGACGGTATCTTGATCCGGCGACACCTGGCAAACGGGGAGCGTGATGGTGCGGCTGAGCAGGGCTGAGGCCCAGGAGCGCAATCGGGCGCGGGTGCTGGACGCCGCCGTCACCGAGTTCGCCGAGCGCGGTTTCCGGGACGCGAAGATCGACACGATCGCGCAGCGCGCCGAGCTGACGCGGGGCGCGGTGTACTCCAACTTCCCCGGCAAGCGCGCCCTCTACTTCGCGGTGCTCGCCGACCTGGCCGAGCGCGCGCCGGCGCCGGCGAACCCGCAACGCGGCACCGACCAGCGCACCGCCCTCGGCGCGCTGGCCCGCGCCTGGGTGACGTCCGTCGCCCACGACCCGCTGGCGCGGGACCTCATGCCCGAGGTGGTGGCCGACGAGGTGACGCGGCGGTCGTTCGCCCAGCTGTGGAAGCTCGACGCGGTGCTGCTCAGCCTCGCGCTGGAAGCCCTCGAACCGGTCGCGGCCCCGCCCGGCGCGCCGCCCGCCAGGCTGGTGCGGAAGGCGGAGGTCGTGCTCACCGCGCTGCACGGCGCGAGCCAGCTCGCCACCGCCGCGCCCGGTTCCGTCGAGCCGTTCGACGTGGTCACGGCGTGCGAGCGGCTCGCCGGCCTGGAGCTGAACGACTGGTGGCCGCCGCCGCCCGAGGCGGCCGTGCGACCCGAGGACGCCCCGTGGGCGCCGCCGGCCGTGGTCGACCTCGTGCGCGGCGAGGAGGTCACGCCGGACGAGGACGGCGTGGTCGTCGTGCTGGGGCTCAACCGGTTGGCCGCCGTGGAGGAGGCGGTGCGGACCGGCGCGCGGGTCACCCTCGCCATGGTCACCGGCACGCCCGACGAGCTGGCGCCGCTGGCCCGACTCGTGGTGGCGCAGCTGTGCGGCGGCCTGCGGCAGGCGTTCCCGGACCGGGCGTGGCCGCCGGTCCGGGTGGTGTGCGACGGCACGGGCGCGCTGGCCCG
>NZ_JBHTLK010000255.1:0-9361 GCF_042678885.1 Saccharothrix hoggarensis | reverse complement strand
GCGGGCCGCCGCCACCAGGTCGGGCGCGGCGATCCCGCCGCCGGCGCCGTGGCCGAGCAGCAGGGCCGCCCGCCCCTCCACCGCGCAGTGCAGTTCGGCCCGCGCCGGGCCGTACGGGGTGTCGACGACCCGCTTCGTCATGACAGCTCGAACAAGGTGGGCTCCGGTTTCTCGGACTCCCCCAGCGAGACCGCGTCCATGAGCGACGGGTCGTTGTTCTTGATGCTGTTGACCTTCATCGACACCGGGCGCAGCTCCAGCGCGTCGACCAGGTCGAGGTCGGGCGCGAGCAGGTCACCCGGGTCGGTGCGGTCCGGGTCGAGCCAGGCCGCCCAGCGGTCCTTCGGCAGCACCAGCGGCATCCGGTGGTGCACGTTGCGCATCTCGCCGATCGCGTCCGTGGTGAGCACGGCGCAGGTGATGATCGGCTTGCGCTCGTCGCCGTCCTGCTGCCACCACACGGACCAGATGCCCGCCATCGCGATGCTGGAGCCGTCACCCGGGTTGATGAAGTACGGCTGCTTGCGGCCCTCGCCGGGCTGCCACTCGTACCAGCCGGCGGCCGGCACGATGCACCGGCGCTTGGCCGCCGCGTCGCGGTAGGCGGGCTTGTCGAGCACGCTCTCCGCCCGCGCGTTGATCATCTTGGCGGCGCCGGACAGGTCCTTGGCCCAGTGCGGGACCAGGCCCCAGCGCATCACCCGGACGCTGCGCTCGGTCGTGTCCGGGTCGGGGTTGCCCTCGTCGTCACGCGGATGGCGTTCGACCACGGCCGGCACCAGCTTGGTGGGCGCGACGTTGTAGTCCGGGCCGGGCGCGTCGCCCTCGGTGGCGTCCACCGCGTCGAACTCCGCCGCGAGCAGCGCGGGGTTCTTCGTCGAGGCGTACCTGCCGCACACAACCGATCACCTCTGTGCCATGTCGTCCGGGCAGGCCATCGTCGCACGTCGGAAAGCCCGGTGCGAGCTGTCGACCACCCGATGCGGAATCATCGAGCCATGACTCAGCAGTGGTCCGCTCCCACCGCCGCCGGCCCCGTCCACGCGACGGTACCCGTGCCCGGTTCCAAGTCGATCACCAACCGGACGCTCGTGCTGGCCGCGCTGGCCGACCGCCCGTCCACCGTGCGCACCCCGCTGCGCAGCCGCGACACCACGCTCATGGCCGCCGCGCTCCAGTCGCTCGGCGTCGGGTTCGCCGACGGCCCGGACGGATCATGGCTGGTCACGCCGGACGCCCTGCAGGGGCCGGCGCAGGTGGACTGCGGCCTCGCGGGCACCGTGATGCGGTTCCTGCCGCCCGCCGCCGCGCTCGCCGTCGGCGACATCACGTTCGACGGCGACCCGCACGCCCGGAAGCGGCCGATGAGCACCATCCTGGACGCGCTGCGGGCGCTGGGCGCCGACGTGGCGGGCGACGCGCTGCCGTTCACGCTGCACGGCAAGGGCGGCGTCCCCGGCGGCGAGGTCACCATCGACGCGTCGGCGTCCTCGCAGTTCGTGTCCGGGCTGCTGCTGTCGGGCGCGCGGTACGAGAGCGGCGTGACGGTGCGGCACTCCGGCAAGCCGGTGCCGTCCCTGCCGCACATCGAGATGACCGTGACGATGCTGCGCGAGGCGGGCGTCGTGGTGGACGACTCGACGCGGGACGTGTGGCGGGTCGAGCCGGGCGCCGTCGAGGGCCGCGACTGGCACGTCGAGCCGGACCTGTCCAACGCCACCCCGTTCCTGGCGGCGGCGGCCGTGACGGGCGGCGAGGTGACCATCCCCGGCTGGCCCGAGGTGACCACCCAGCCCGGTGGCGCGGTGCGCGACCTGTTCGAGCGCATGGGCTGCACGGTGACGCTCACCGACGCCGGCCTCACGCTGCGCGGTCCGGACCGGCTGACGGGCGTGGACGTGGACCTGCGCGACGAGAGCGAGCTGACGCCGACCGTCGCGGCGCTGGCGGCCCTGGCGTCCGGACCGACCCGCATCCGGGGCGTCGCGCACATCCGCGGCCACGAGACGGACCGCATCGCCGCGCTGGCGGCCGAGATCAACCGGCTGGGCGGCGCCGCGGAGGAGACCGAGGACGGCCTCGTCATCACGCCACGACCGCTGCGCGGCGACGTGTGGCGGGCCTACGCCGACCACCGCATGGCCACCGCGGGCGCGATCATCGGCCTGGTCGTCGAGGGCGTGTCCGTGGACGACATCGGGTCGACGACGAAGACGATCCCCGACTTCCCCGGGATGTGGGCCACGATGCTCGGGAGCCGCTGACGTGCCACGCGGCGACTGGCGGCGGCTGGACGAGTCGGACGTGCGGGTGCGGCCGGGCAAGGGGACCCGGCCGCGCAGCAAGCGCCGGCCCGAGCACGCGGACGCGGTGCAGGCCATGGTCGTCGGCGTCGACCGGGGCCGGTGGACGTGCGCCGTGGACGACGACCCGACCCGGCTGGTGATCGCCATGCGGGCGCGGGAACTCGGCCGCACGCCGGTCGTCGTCGGCGACCACGTCGGCCTGGTCGGCGACACGTCGGGCCAGCCGGACACGCTGGCCCGGATCGTGAAGGTGGCCGACCGGCGCAGCGTGCTGCGGCGCACCGCGGACGACACCGACCCGTTCGAGCGGGTCGTCGTGGCCAACGCCGAGCAGCTGGTGATCGTGTCGGCCCTGGCGGACCCGCAGCCGCGCCGGGGTTTCATCGACCGCTGCCTGGTCGCGGCGTACGCGGGCGGGCTGGAACCCCTGCTGTGCCTGACGAAGTCGGACCTCGCGCCGCCGGACGACCTGCTCGCCGCGTACGCGGAGCTGGACCTGCCGGTGGTCGTGACGCGGTCCGACCAGGACCCGGGCGAGCTGCGCGAACGGCTGGTGAACCGGTTGTCGGCGTTGATCGGGCACTCGGGCGTCGGCAAGTCGACGCTGGTGAACCGGCTGGTGCCGGACGCGCACCGGGCGGTGGGCGTGGTGAGCGGCGTCGGCAAGGGCAGGCACACGTCCACGCAGACCGTGGCGCTGCCGCTGCCGGAGGGCGGTTGGGCGGTGGACACGCCCGGCATCCGCTCGTTCGGGTTGGCGCACATCACGCCGGACGACATCATCGCCGCGTTCCCGGACATGCGGGCGATGGCCGAGGAGTGCCCGCCCGGCTGCGGTCACCAGGGGCCGCCCGACGACCCGGACTGCATGCTGGACGAGCTGGTGGTCAGCGGTGAGGCGTCGCCCGGCCGGCTGGCGTCGCTGCGCCGCCTGCTCGAATCGCGCGGCAAGCTGGAGGAGTACGACTAGCCGTTCCGGCCTGCCGGCCGTGGTCGGAGCCGGGTGTCACGTCGGAGTCGGGATCGGGTTCCGTGGCCGGAGCCGGGTTCCAGGTCGGGATCGGGGTCGGGTTCCGGGGTCGGAGCCGGGTTCGGAGTCGCGGAGAGTCACGGGGGCCACCGCCGAGTGCGTACGCTCGCGCCGTTTCGTTGACCGGATCGGGTGGCGACGTCACCTCGACCATGGGCTCGCCGCGGCACGCGGGGGTACGGTGCGCAGCCGTGGCGAAGGTGACAGGTATCGGCGGGGTCTTCCTGCGGGCCCGCAACCCCGAGCGCATGGCCGAGTGGTACCGCCGGCACCTCGGCGTGCCGATGAGCGAGAGCGGCGCCATCACGTTCCACTGGGTGGAGGCGGAGACCACGACGTTCGCCCTGTTCGCCAACGACACGGAGTACTTCGGCGAGCCCGGCCAGCGGGCGATGATCAACCTGCGGGTGGACGACCTCGCCGAGCTGCTGGCCCAGCTGCGGGACCGGGGTGTGGAGGTCCTGCCGCAGACCGAGGACTCCGAGTTCGGCCACTTCGGCTGGTGCGTGGACCCCGAGGGCAACCGCATAGAGCTCTGGCAACCCCCACCGGGCATGTGACCACCCGGCCGGACGTGCGACACCGGGCATGCGACCACCACATCGGGCGTGCGACCACCCGGCACGTGACCACCGACCGCGCCGCCGACAACCGCGCCGCCGCCGACCACCCGCGCCCCGCTGACGCTTCGCAGAGGTCCCCGCCAAGGGGACCCCTGCTTTTATTCTGCCCCAACGGTCTGACAATTCCGGCCCTCGACCGGTCGCCTCGACGCGATCCCAGCCGGCCCGTCCCGCCTGCGTCAGCCGTCCCGCCCCGGCACCGCGCCCGCCCGGCCCGGCATCGCGCCCGCCCGTCGCCACGCGCCCGGCCCGCCACCGCGGACGACCGTCCCGGCGGCTACATCAGCTCCAGCAGGAACGGCAGCTCCTGGGGCGCGTACCAAGCCAGCTCGTGGTCCTCCGCGGTACCCAGGGCGAACTCCGCGTCCGGATCGCCCAGGTCGGCCGCGTCGATCACCTCCGCCGCCGCCCGCACCGCGTCCTCGGCCTCCTGCGTGTCCAGGTGGATGGCCGCCACGAGTTCCACCGGCACCGGCCCGGACAGCTTCACCACCGAGAAGTCCAGGTCCGGCCGCAACTTCACGTCCGGCACGTCGGCCGACACGACCGCGCGCCGCGGCGGCGCCTTCTCGTCACCCGCGATCAGCCGCAGCGACCCGCGGGCCGCGTCGAGCATCGCGGAGTACTCCAGCTCCTCCGTGTCCCCGCTCGCGTACGACTCCCGCAGCGCGGGCGTCAGGGCGAACCCCGTCCCGCCCACGGCGACGAACTCGCCCTTGTCCACCAGGTCGCGCAACATCGCGACGGTCGCCGGGAGGTACACCCTCATGCGGACACCGTTCCCATCAGTTCCTCCACCGACTCCTCGACCATCGCCGCCAGCACGTCCACATCGGACATCGCATCGCGGTCGGCGTTCAGCCCGAAGTACACGCCACCGTCATAAGACGTCACCCCGATCGACAACGCCTGGTTCTTCGCCAACGGCACGACGGGGAACATCTCGATCATCTTCGCCCCCGCCGCGTACAACGGCACCTGCGGCCCCGGCACGTTCGTCACCACGACGTTGAACAACCGCCGCGAGAACGACGACGCCGCCCGCGCGCCCAACGCGTGCAACGTCGGCGGCGCGAACCCGGAGAACCGCACCAACGTCTGCGCCGCGACCGTCTGCCCCGACTCCTGGTGAGCCCGCGTCGCGTGCGACACGTGGTGCAGCCGCACGACCGGGTTCGACTCGCCCACCGGCAGGTCGACCAGGTACGCCGATACCTGCGTCTCGTCGTCGCGCACGGACATCGGCGCCATCGCCCGGATCGTGGTCCCCGCCGTCACGACCTCGCCGCGCGACAGGAGCCAGTTCCGCAGCGCGCCGGACAGGACGGCGAGCACGCCGTCGTTGATCGTGCCGCCGTGCGCCCGCCGGATGGCGCGGAACTCGTCGAGCCGGGTGCGGGCCACCGCGAACCGCCGCTGCGGCGAGATGCGCACGTTCAACGGGCTGCCGGGAGCGGGCGTGACGGCGGTCCGCACCGCGGACGCCAACCCGCCGAACACCCCGGCGACCTTCCGGACCGTCGCGACCGTGTCCATGGCCGCCGACCGGACGTTCTCCACCACCTCGCCGGGCCGCTGCACGGCTTCCGCCACCGCGTCCGCCACCAGCTGCAACCCGCTCGGCTCGGGCGACGGCATCCACAACGACTCCACCGGCGTGCGCGGCGTCGGGGACACGTCCAGCATCACCTGGCCGATCTCCGGCGCGCCGATGCCGTCCACCATCGCCTGGTGGGTCTTGGTGATCACCGCGGTCCGGTTCCGGGCCAGGCCCTCGACCAGGTAGATCTCCCACAGCGGCCGGGTGTGGTCGAGCGGGCGGGACATCAGCCGCGCCACGAGGTCGTGCAACTGCTGGTCGCTGCCCGGTTTCGGCAACGCCGAGCGCCGCACGTGGTACGTGACGTCGAAGTCCGGGTCGTCCACCCACACCGGCCGGGCGAGCCGTCCGGGCACCTGCACGACCTTCTGCCGGTACCGCGGCACCAGCGACAGCCGCTGCTCGATCAGGTCGACCAACCGGTCGTAGTCGAAGCCCGTGCGCGGTCGCCGGAACACCGCCACCCCGCCGACGTGCATCGGCGTCGTGGAGTCCTCCAGGTACAGGAACGAGGCGTCCAGCGCGGACAGGCGGTCGGGCATGCGGTCCAGGCTAGTCGGTG
Organism: Saccharothrix hoggarensis; assembly: GCF_042678885.1. Taxonomy (GTDB): domain Bacteria; phylum Actinomycetota; class Actinomycetes; order Mycobacteriales; family Pseudonocardiaceae; genus Actinosynnema; species Actinosynnema hoggarensis. Next base: position 3,240 of record NZ_JBHTLK010000255.1, on the reverse strand, counting down.
CAGTCGCGCACGAGCCGGTTCACGGCGCTGACCTCGGCTTCGTCCCGCTGGTGCCGGGCGAGCCTGATCGCCGCGGCGGCCGGCATGGCCCGCCGGGCCTCCACGCGGACCGAGACGTCGACCCCGGACAGGAACCCGCGCACCAGCCGCGACCGGGCGAACCGCTTGAGCGGGCGCAACGGCGCCACCGCGATCGCCAGCCAGCTCATCGCGACGTCGACCTTCCGATCGCCCCGGCGCGCGCTGCCCCAGTCGACCACCACCGCGCCCTCGGGCCCCAGCACGACGTTGCCGGGGTGGAGGTCGAGGTGCAGGAGGCCGCCGTCGCCGTCGAGGAACGCGGGCGCGGGCACCTGGTCCAGCCTGTGGTGCAGCTCGGCCAGCTCGCGGCCCAGCGCGCCGGCGCGCCACGGCTTGGCGTCCAGCTCCTGCGACATGCGCGGACCGGGCACGTACTCCATGACCAGGTCCGTCTCCGAGGCGTCCGCCACCCTGGGCACCGGTATGCCGTGCCGGCGCAGGTACCGCATCAGCTCGGCTTCGGGGCCGGGGTCTCGGCCCGAGCGGCTGCGCTTGACCAGCAGGCCGTCCGGACGCAGGTAGACGTCCGCCTCCCGGCCGCTGGCCAGCAGACGGTGCGCCTCGTCGCGCGATGTCATGTGACGATCATCATGATTGACAGCGCGAAAACAAGCCCCAAACGGGTAGAGGACACTTGGTCCGTGGATGTGTCACCCAAGGACAAGTTCGTCACCGTGTACGGCCGCAAGCCCGTGCTGGAAGCCCTTGACGACCCGCGCCTCGAAGTCGACAAGGTCATGCTCGCCGACACGGCCCGCGGACCGGCCGCCCGGGAGATCCTGGACGCGGCCAGGCGCCGGGGCGTCGCGGTCCAGCGGGCGACGGCCCAGCGGGTCAAGGTGCTGGCCGGCAACGGGAAGCAGGACCAGGGCGTGCTGGCCGACGTCGTCGCGCCGCGGATGCGCCCGCTCGACGTGGGCCTGCGCGAGCTGGAGCGTCGTGGCGGGCCGGGGAACGTGCTGGTGCTCGACGGCATCACCACGCCCGCGAACGTCGGCATGATCCTGCGCACCGCGACCGCCGCCGGGGTGGACGGCATCGTCGTGCCGCGCCGCGGGGTGGCGTCGATCGACCCGATGGTGGTGAAGGCGTCGGCCGGGGTGGCGTTCCGGGCCCCGGTGCTGAGGTGCGCGACGGCCGCCGAAGCCGCCGCCGCCCTCGCCGCCGCCGGGTACCCGATCTACGCGCTCGACGCGAACGCCAAGCAGTCGGTGTACGCGGCGGACCTGCCGAAGCGGGCGGCGTTCGTGCTGGGCAGCGAGACGGCGGGCATCTCGGACGACGTCCGGCCGCACGTGACGGGGTGGCTGTCGATCCCGATGGCCGCGGGGGTCGAGTCGCTGAACGTGGCGAGCGCGGCGGCCGTGCTGTGCTTCGAGGTGGTGCGCCGCCGCACCACCGGCTGAGACGCGCCCGGCGGGCCGGGCCAGCGGGCCAGCGGGCCAGGCGCAGCGATGACACGCGGCGGGAACGGGCGCAGTGGAGGGCACGGAGACGGCGGGCGCGTGCAGGGGTTGGCGGTCGGGGTTGGTGGGTGGGTGGGCGCAGCGCGGGCACCGGAGGGCCACTCCGACGCCCGCGCTGCCTGGCCCTGGCTGATCGGCGGCTCGCCGCGGTGTGCCGGGACCAACCACTCCACCTGGAACCCGGACCGCTCCGATCAGCCCTTCGGGGTCGGCGACCGTCGTGTCGCCTCGCGCTCGGGACATCCCATCGGTGAACGCGGGAAACCTACGACCGGGGTCGGGTGACCGGCAATTCACCGGCCGAGTGGATCATCGGTGGCGGCTCGTCACCGGTTAACCCCGCAGGGGGATCTGGAGGAGGGTTTCCAGCTCCTCGACCGTGGCGTCCACTGACCGGTGGTGCACACCGACCATCCCGGCCGCCGCCGCGCCCCGGACGTTCACCGCGAGGTCGTCCACGAACACGCAGTCGCGCGGGGCCAACCCGAGGCGTTCGGCGGTGAGCAGGTAGATCCGGCGGTCGGGTTTCGCGATGCCCACGTCACCGGATGTGATGACGACGTCGAAGAGGGCGGCCCAGTCGGCCGGAGGGCTCCAGTAGCCGTCGGCGTTGGACAGCACGGCGGTGAGGACGCCCTGGTCACGGGCCTTGCGGGTGGCCGTGAGCAGGGGCGGTTCGGGTGCCGCGGCGTCGTCGCCCAGGTCGGTCAGCACGCCGCCGAAGTCGAGCACCAGTCCCCGCACCGTGCCTCCATCAGGTGATCTTGGTACGCAAACGCGGCGATCTCCCTCGGTTCAGCATGCCACCTCTGCTCCGGACCCTGTCGTCCGCCAAGCCGGCCACCACGCCGCACCCGACCGCCAAGCCCTCGCCCGAACCCCTGCCGCTGGACGCACGTCACTTCCTGTTCCCGCTGGTGGAAGCCCTGAACGGCCGCCGCCCACCCCGCCAGCTGGCCGCCGCCTTCGCACCGGCCGCCGTGACCACGGTGTCCGAAGCCGCCACCCCGACCGGAGCCCGCCTCGGCCGCTACCGCCTGTGCCACGTCTCCCCCGACGCCGCCGAGCTGGCCGGAACCCTCCACATGCCCACGAAGGTCCGCGCCTTCGCCGCCCGGGTCGAACGCCGAGGCTCCGGCTGGCACTGCACCGAGTTCCACCTGCTGCCGTGACCGGGCGAACGCGCGCCGACTCCGCCACGACCACTGCGCCGCAGACGGGCCAGGCGGGTCGTCGCAGGCGCGGGACGGGGGCGCGGTCGGTGTCCGGCCGACGTGCGGCCCACGGACCCGCCAGAGGGCCGTGACGCGGCACGCCACCGTCACCGGGAACGGGAACGGGGCCCCGGTTCGACCAGGGCCCCGCTCCGACGTGCGTTGTCGCGTTCCGCCGCTACTGGCGCGGACCCTTGCGCTGGCCCTTCGCCTGCGCGCGGGCGGCCGCGCGGCGTTCCTTGCGCGTCCCGCCCTGCCCCCCGCCCGGCTGGGCGTTGGGGTTGCCGCTGGTCTCGGCGTCACCGCTCTCCGACGGGCCCGAGTAGGTCAGGCCCTGCTGGCCGCGACCGTCGAGGCCCTTTCCCCGCAGCGCGGGCGGGATGGCGTTGCCGCTCTGGAGCTGCGCCAGGGCCGGACCGGCGGGCGCCTGGTTGGCGGCCTCCGACTCCTGCTGGGCGGCGGCCGCGGCGGCGGCACGG
>NZ_JBHTLK010000254.1:0-9440 GCF_042678885.1 Saccharothrix hoggarensis | reverse complement strand
ACCCGTCGCGGCCACCGTCGTCGCGGTGGTGGGCCTGGTCGCGGGTGCGGTGTGGCTCGCGCCGAGCGACCCCGGCACGCACGCCGCCGGCGCGCCGACCACCTCGTCGGCGACCGCGCCATCCACGACCACGGCGCGCAGCCCCGTCCCCACGTCGCCGGAAGACCTGATCGCCCGGTTCAGGGTGGTGCTCGGCGACACCGCGACGTTCGAGGTGATCACGCAGACGACCTTGCCGGGGACTTCGCCGTCGAAACACCAGGAACCGGGGACGGTATCGGTCTTGACGGCACAGCCGGGGGACCCGGACAACTGGGCGCTGATCGCCGGGACCCTGACCTCCGCCGGCGTCACCGGGAGCTTCGACCTGATGATCCGCTCCAGCGATTCCGAGCCCCGCGAGTGGTGCCGCCTCGCCCGCACGGAGGACTGCGATGTCAGCACGCTGCCCGACGGCTCCCGGCTGGTGACCGGGACCGGGCGGCAGGCCCCCGGCGCGGTGTCGTACCTGGCGTGCCTCATGCGGCACGACGGGACGACGGTCCTCATGCACGTCGGCAACCAGGAGGACCCCCGGGGCGCCGCGATCAACTCGCCGGGCGGCGAGATCTACTCGCCGCAGCCACCGCTGACCCTCGACCAGCTGAAGGCGATCGTCACCTCCGACAAGTGGTGGTGACGAGGTTCATGGTGGCCGGCCACGTCGGTGGCCGGCCGTCAGGCGTCACCTCGAAGCCCGAAACCGGGGCCACACCAGGGAATCCGCCGACTACCGGTGGTCGCGGGCTTCTTCCAGCAGCCGTGTTGCCTGCGCGGTCCGCTGGTACATCACGTAGCGCCCGGCTCTGACCTTGGTGACGAGGCGTGCGCGGTGCAGTGCGGTGAGGTGGTGGGAGACGGTGCTCGGGGAGTGTCCGATCCTGGCGGCTAGTTCCGAAGTGGAGCGGGCGGTGCCGAGGTCGGCCAGCAGGGCCGCCCGGACGTGGCCGACCACCTGCGCGATGCTCCCGGTCCCGCGGTCCCGGCCGGCTCCGACCCGCTGGGCGGGGTAGTAGAGGACGAACTGCCCGGGGGTGTCGACCTGGATGACGACGTCGCGCCGGCCGAGCACGCTGGGGGCGAGGACCAGGTCCCGGCCGGTGACGTCGATGTCGCCGTCCCACGAACTGGCGAGGGTGACCGCGTCCCCGGCCCACTCGATGTCGGGGTGGAGCGCTCCGAGCGCCCGGCCGACGCCGTGGGTGGCGATGGTCGTCGCGCGCTGGGCGATGTCCTGGTCGATGATCGAGCGCAGTTCGGGCCAGCCCTCGGCGAGGGCCTCCCGCCAGAACCGGGCGAGGCCGTTGGCGAGACGTCGTTGCATCCGCCCCGACTCCGCGATGCGGCGGGTCGTGGCCCGCAGCGGCCTGCTCCAGTGGGTCCGCGTGTAGGTGAGGACCTGGGTTTCGAGGTCCTCCTGCGTCGTGGCCTCGATCCGCGCGACCTGCTCGTCGAGCAGGTCGCGTCGCGGCGCGTCCGTCCCCGGCTGAGGGGTGAGGAGGTCGGGCGCGTAGGTGTCGCCGTTCCGCGGCAACAGGTCCGCGAGCAGGGCGACGTCCGGGTGGCCGAGTGACGCGCGGGCGAGTGGGCCTGGGTCTCCGAACACCGGGTGCCGGCCCGACGCGGCGGCGAGCCTCAGCCACGCCAGGGACTCCGACGCGGGAGAAGGGGCCAACCGCGTCCGGGACACCGTGTCGGCGTCTACACGCAGCATGAGCACCGCGCCGACGCTAGCAGTCGTGGCGGTGGATTCGAACCTGCTCGAATTCTTTCCGGTCCGAGGTCGGCGCGAGGTTGAGTGGTGACGCCGAACAACGGCGGCGACGTTCACCGCCGGTCTGCGGCGGTCGCCTCCCGCACGACGGTGATACGTGGCCAGTGCACCCGTTACTCGAAGAACCTGGGAGTGATCGTCATGGTGAGGCTGAAGGACACACCGAAGGCGAAGAGCCGCACGAGGAGGGTCGGCGCGATCTTGGCCGCGGTGGCGTCGATCGCCGGGATGATCTTCGCGGTGGCTCCGGCCACCGCGGCCGCTGCTCCTGCCGCCGCCTACCCCACCAGCACCTTCTCGATCGAGGTGGGGGCGAGCTACTACAAGGGCACGGTCACCTGGTACAACCGGTCGGTCGGCGTCACCGGGGCGTTCAAGGCCGTCGGGTGCCGTCGGGTCTACGGAGAGGCGTGGTCCGGTGACACCTACCTGGACACCGTGAGTTCCAGCACCTGGTGCGACAGGGCCGGGCAGGCGCCGTTCTCCATCGCCGCGGACGTCGTCGGCGGGGCCAACGAGCTCTACATCTGGATGACCACCGGAGATCCCGACTACTTCCTCGAAGGGGTCGTCTGCTACCGCGGCGTGAGCGTTTGCGTCCCCTTCTAGGAGGCCACCGCCAAGGTGTTCGCACGCCGAGGGCGTGAAACGCTCCCGGCGCACGGCAGACAGTCGAGCAGGCCCGTGCCCGTGGGCGCGCAGGGGCACCGAATCCGCCAAGCAGGTCCGGAGAACTCGGCGACCTGCCATCCGGATCTGCTTGGCGGACCGCCGGCCGGCGCCGGCCGCTGCGAGTTCGCGGGGAACTGACAGTCCATTGTGGTCAGTTCTGTGCGGTGGACGGCGCAAGGCACGGCTCCGGTCGGTCAATCGAGCGGTCCACGAAGGCGGGTGTGGCCGGAAGCGGCCGGCGGCGCTCCGGGGCGGGAGAGGTGTCGCAGGCTTGGGGCATGGGTGGGAATGACGGTGGGAGTGGTGCTCGGGTTCGCCGGGAGCTCGCGGGACTTCGGGTCACCGCCACGTCGGTCGACGGGCTCCTGACGGCGACCGCGGGTTACCTCGGCGACCTGATCGGGCTGCACGTCGACGCGCGGGTCTACCGGGATCGTGACGCCGAGGCGTTGGCGCGGAGGGTGCTGGACACCGCGCGGACGGCCGCTGAACGTGCCGCGCGGGCGGCGGGGGAGGTGGCGGACGGGTTCGGTGACGGTGACCTGCTCTTCGGTCCTTCGCTGCACGCGCTCGACCGCCTGATCGCGCGGGAGCGCGTCACGGCGGCGTCGGGATCGCGGCCCGTGCTCAGGTCCGGCATCGACCACGAGGCCGAACGCCGTGCGCTGGTGGCACGTCGGGAGGCGGCGGACGTGATCCGGGAGACGGCGGAGTCCGACGACGGGCTGGTCGCCGCGACGGCCGACGTCCGCGGCCGGCTGCTGGACCTGTCGCTGCACCAGGCGATCCACCGCTGGCCCGACTCGCGCCGGTTGGCGGACGCCATCGTCGCCACCACGCGACGGGCCGCCGAACGTGCGCGTGCCCGGCTCAACGCGACGACGACCGCTCCGGTCGCGCGTCAGGGCCTGTCGTGACGGGGCCCGGCGGTGGGGTGGACATGGACCCCGACCTCGCCGAACCGCTGATGAAGGACCTGGACGCGACCGGCGTGGGGCTGGCGAACGCCTGGCGGAACGTGCCCGCCGACACCCTCGCCGGCGAGGCGGCGATCGGCGTCGACAAGCTCGGCTGGGCGTTTCGGGAAGGGCTGAGCGGCGGGCAGGCGGCCAGTGACCTCGGCAACGGGTACATCCAGTTCGCCCACAGCGCGCGGGAGAGCGCGCAGCAGCTGCCGGTGAAGTACCAGGACCTCGCCGCCGCGGGCCTCGCCAGCGCCCGGGACTACCGCGACGCCGACCAGCGCGGTGCCGGCGCCATGCCCCGCTGACGACCCAGGTTGACGAACTCGCGCTGACGACCTGCGCGGGCGACCCATGTTGACGAACTCGCGGTAACGACTCGCGTTGACGACCCGCGCTGACCACCTGCCGACGACCCGCGCTGACCACCTGCGCTGACGACCCCGCCCGACTCCCGACAGGAGGCGCCGCCATGCCGATCCAGCCGCCGGATTCCCCGCTGTGGCACGCGATCCGGCCGCACGTCGAGTGGCCCCAGGCCGACGAGGAGGCGATGGTCAGGCTCGGCCAAACCTGGAAGGACGCGGGCGCCTACGACCACCGGCAGCACAGCGGTCGGGTCAACCAGCTGAAGGACGCCTGGAGGGACGACACCGGCCAGGACTACCACGCGCGGGCCGCCTCGCTCGTCGTCATGACGTCCGAGGCGTCCGCCCAGATGACGCGGCTCGGGTGGCTGGCCGCCCAGTACGGCGACGACGTCCGGTACACCAAGACCGAGATCGCCAAGGTGGTCAACGACACCACCGAGATGTACCGGGCGGCGTTCGCGCAGGCGGAGGACCCGACCAAGCCGCAGCGGATCGTGGCGGTGCTGACGGGCTCCATCAACGCCTTCACCGACGCCATGGCCGACCGGATCGCCGCCCGCGGCGCCCTGGGCGAGGACTTCCCCCGACCTCAGTTCGTCCCCAGCGAGCTGCCGCCGGCCCCCGGCGCGGTCGAACCGCTGCCCGGCACGGGAACCCAGCGCAACTCCGACGTGAACGGCGGGCGCGGCGAGGTCGTCAAGGCGAGTGCCGCGCCCGACCCGAAGGCGGACGCGCTGGCGGAGCGGATCGGCGGCCGGTCGCAGGTGCGATTCGCCAGGGACACGCCCGAGACCGAGTACGACGCCGTCAGCGACCAGTACGTCGCCCAGGCCAAACCGGCCAACCTCACCTACGGCAGCCAGTTCCGCAACCAGGCCCACATCACGTTCGAAGCCGCCGTTTCGACCGGGCGGACCCCCTACTTCCAGTTCGACGGCCCGCCCAAGCGCGGAGTGCTCGAGGCGCTCCAGCGTTACGCCAGGCAGTACGGTGTCGAGCCGGTCATCGACCTCCGACCGCTGTGAGGATGACATGCACCAGTTCCACGGATGGTTCCAGTTGGCGGAGGCGACGGAGGAGACCGACCTCGGCGGCCTGCGCGACGCCGTCGACCGCCTGAGGGCCCGGATCGCGGACGCGCCAGCCGGTGTCCGGGCGGCGGTGGAGTTCGTGAACGTCGCGCACTTCCTGACGCTCACCGGCAACCCCAACCGCAGGCGGGACACCTGGGTCGAGGACACGCTGGAGTTCGTGCGGACCACCCTGCCCGGATCGTGGGGGCTGCTCTACGAACGCGACGACGAGACGACGCTCCCGCCCGGTCCCAACGCCTTCCGCGTGACCGTCCTCGCCCGCGGGGAGCTCTCGGTGCGGGCCGACCCGTTCCTGTCGCCCTGCGTCCCGGTGATCGAGGACTGACCGCGGACCCCGGCACGCGACCTGTCGGCTGTGCCAGCATGAGGTGCATGCCTGCCATGCCCGAGAGTTCCGCCGGGGCCGTCGACGCGCTCGTGCCCAACGACTACGACACCTTCGGCGAGGCGTACGCCGCCGAAACCGAGAACAGCCTCCTCAACGCCTACTACACGCGGCCCGCGATCCTCGACCTGGCCGGGGACGTGGCCGGCCGGAAGGTCCTCGACGCGGGCTGCGGCTCCGGCCCCCTGTTCGCGGACCTGCGCGAGCGGGGCGCCGTCGTGGCGGGTTTCGACGCCAGCACCACGATGGTGGAGCTGTCCCGGCGGCGGTTGGGCGACGACGCGGACCTGCGGGTGGCCGACCTGGGCGGCCCGCTGCCGTACCCGGACGGCGAGTTCGACGACGTCGTCGCGTCCCTGGTGCTGCACTACCTGGAGGACTGGACCGCTCCGCTGGCCGAGTTGCGGCGCGTGCTGCGGCCCGGCGGTCGGCTGATCGTCGCCGTCAACCACCCGATCATCCGGAAGATGGCCGATCCCGGGGCCGACTACTTCGCGACCGCCCAGTGGTCCAGCGAGCACACGTTCGACGGGCGGAAGGCGGTGCTGTCGTACTGGCACCGGCCGCTGCACGCCATGACGGACGCCTTCACCGCCGCCGGCTTCCGCACCGCCGTGATCAGCGAGCCGCACCCCGCGCCGGCCGCGCGCGAGCTCTTCGCCGACGAGCTGGCGAAGTTCCCCTCCGGAGCCTTCCTGTGCTTCCTGTTCTTCGTGCTGGAGGCCGTCTAGCCGCAGCACGAGCGGTCCCGCGCGGCCCCGCCCGACGCGGGGCCGCGCCCGACCGGCCTACAGCTCCAGCCCGGTGAGCACCAGGACGCGCTGCTCGGTCAGGTCCTCCATCGCCGCGCGCACCCCCTCGCGGCCGGTGCCCGACTCCTTCACGCCGCCGTACGGCATCTGGTCGGCGCGGAAGCTCGGCACGTCGCCCACGATCACGCCGCCCACCGCCAACCGCTTCGCCGCGCGGAACGCCAGCCGCACGTCGTGCGTGAACACCCCGGCCTGCAAGCCGAACCGCGACGCGTTGACCCGGTCGAACGCCTCGTCCACCGTCGGCACGCGGTCCAGCACGACGACCGGCCCGAACACCTCCTCGTCCACGACCTTGCACTCCGCCGGCACGTCCGCCAGCACGGTCGGCTCGTACGTCGCGCCCGTCCGCCGGCCGCCGGTCAGCACGCGCGCGCCCGCCGCCACGGCCTCGTCCACCCACGCCTCGACGCGCCGCGCCGCCGCCTCGTTGATCAGCGGGCCGACGTCGGTCGCCGGGTCGGTCGGGTCACCCGTGCCGAGCTTGCGCACGTGCGCCACCACGGCTTCCGCCAACGCCGGGTACACGTCGTCATGGGCGTACACGCGTTGCACGGAGATGCACGACTGACCGCCCTGGTACATCGCGAACGTGGCGATCCGCTGCGCCGCGCGGTCGAGGTCCGTCCAATCAGGACAGACGATGGCCGCCGCGTTGCCGCCCAGCTCCAGCACGACGTGCTTGCGCGGCACCCGGTCCAGGATCGAGTAGCCCACCGGGCCGGACCCGGTGAACGACACCACCGGCAACCGCGGGTCCTCGGCCAGCGCGCCCGCCACCTCGTTCGGCACCGGCAGCACCGACCACGACCCGGCGGGCAGCTCAGCCTCCGCCAGCAGCTCGCCCAGCAGCAGCGCCACCAGGGGCGTCGCCGGCGCGGGCTTGACCACGATCGGCGCGCCGACCGCCAACGCGGGCGCGACCTTGTGCGCCACCAGGTTCAGCGGGAAGTTGAACGGCGCGATGCCCAGCACGGGGCCGCGGGGCGCGCGCCGCACCAGCGCCAGCCTGCCGTCCGCCGCCGGGTCGGTGTCGAGCCGCTGCAGCTCGGCGGCGAACCGGCGCGCCTCCTCGGCGGCCACCGGAACGTCGACACCGCGCGCGCCGCCTCGATCCGCGACCACTTCACCGGCTTGCCGGACTCGGCGGTGATCAGCGCGGCCACCTCGTCCGCCCGCTCGGCCAGCCGCCGCGACACGTGGTCCAGCGCCGCCGCCCTGGCGTGCGCGGCCGCCGCGGCGATCTCGTCGGCCACGGCGTGCGCGGCGGCGACCGCGTGCTCCACGTCGTCGGCGGTGGCGTTGGACGTCACGCCGGCCAGTGCGCCGTCGTGCGGGGCGCGGACCTCGACCAGGTCGGGGCTCGTCGCGGGACGCCCCGCCACCCAGTACGGCGTCGTGCCGCTTGCTCGATCGCTCACTCCATCGCTCCTTCAAGCACGTCCAGGCCCTCGGCCAGCAGCTCGTCGGGGATGACGAGCGGTGGCAGGAGGCGGATCACGTTCCCGCGGGTACCGCAGGTCAGCACGACCACGCCGGCCGCGTGGCAGGTGGCCGCCACCCGAGCCGCGGCCTCGGCGGAGACCAGTTCGACGGCCAGCATCGCGCCCCGGCCCCGCACGTCCACCACGGCGTCGGACGCGAGGCCCCGCAGGCGCGGCAGCACGGTCGCCTCGATGCGGCGGGCGGCGGCGTTGAGGTCCAGCTCGCGCATGGTGTCGATCGCGCCGAGCGCGGCGGCGCACGCCACCGGGTTCCCGCCGTACGTGCCGCCGAGGCCGCCCGGGTGCACGGCGTCCATGACGTCGGCGCGTCCGGTGACGGCGCCCAGCGGCAGACCGCCCGCGATGCCCTTCGCCGTCGTCACCAGGTCCGGCACGACGTCCTCGTGGTCGCACGCGAACCAGTCGCCGGTGCGGCAGAACCCCGTCTGGACCTCGTCGGCGACGAGCAGCACGCCGTGCTCCCGGCACCAGTCGGCCAGGGCGGGCAGGAACCCCGGCGCGGGCACGATGAAACCGCCCTCGCCCTGGATCGGCTCGACCACGACGCACGCGATCCCGTCCGGGTCGGGCATCGCGGCCACCGCGCGCCGCGCCGCCTCGGCGCCCGTCAGCCCGTCGTGGAACGGGTAGGAGCCGGGCACGCGGTGCACCTCGGGCGTGAACGGCCCGAAGCCCCGCTTGTACGGCATGTCCTTGGCGGTCAACGCCATCGTGAGGTTCGTGCGGCCGTGGTAGGCGTGGTCGAACGCCACGACACCCGGCCGCCCGGTGGCGTGGCGGGCGATCTTCACCGCGTTCTCCACCGCCTCCGCGCCGGAGTTCAGCAGCACGGACCGCTTGTCGTGCTCGCCGGGCGTCAGCTCCGCGAGCCGTTCGCACACGTCCAGGTACGCCTCGTACGGCGTGACCATGAAGCACGTGTGGCTGAACCGGTCGACCTGCTCGCGCACGGCGTCGGCGACGCGCGGGGCCGGGTTGCCGACGCTGGTGACGGCGATGCCGGAGCCGAGGTCGATGAGCCGGTTGCCGTCGACGTCGACGAGCAGGCCCGGCTCGGCGTGGTCGACGAACACCGGGAGCGTCGAGGCGACGCCTGCCGCGACCGCGCCCTTGCGGCGTTCCGCCAGCTCGCGGGAGCGGGGGCCGGGGATCTCGGTGCGCAGGCGGGCCATGTGTCCAGCATCGACCTCCTGGTGACCCGGCGACAGTGTCCAGTGTGGCGAGCTAGGTGTCTGGTGTTGTACACAGTGTTCATGTCGTTGACGGTCGGGGCGCTGGCACGCGAGGTCGGGCTGGTCGTGCACGTGGACGCGGGCCTGGACCGGGTCGTGGCGTGGGTGCACAGCACCGAGCTCGCCGACCCGACCCCGTTCCTGGAGGGCGGCGAGCTGCTGCTGACGACCGGCATCGCGCTCGGGCCGCTCGCGCGGTACGTGCGGCGGCTCGTGGCGGCGGGCGCGGCCGGGCTCGGGTTCGGCACCGGGCTCAGCCACGACCGGGTGCCGGACGACCTGGTCCGGGCGGCGCGGGACGCCGGGCTGGCGTTGCTGGAGGTGCCCCGGCAGACGCCGTTCATCGCGATCACCAAAGCGGTGTCGCGGGCGGTGGCGGCGGACGAGTACGCGGCCGTGGCGCGCACCAGCGAGGCGCAGCGCGCGCTGACCCGTGCGGCGGTGTCCGACGGACCGCACGGGGTCGTGCGGCGGCTCGCGCGCCTCATCGACGGCGGGGCGGCCTTGCTGGACCCGCGCGGCTCGCCCGTGCACGTCGTGGGGTCCGTGGCCGAGCTGTCCGGGCCGGAGCTGGCCGGGCAGGTGCGGCGGCTC
>NZ_JBHTLK010000253.1:0-9580 GCF_042678885.1 Saccharothrix hoggarensis | reverse complement strand
CGCCGCGCTGGCGGTGGACCCGCTGTCGTCCTCCGGGCTGCGGCACGCGCTCGATCTCGCCCGGCCCGCCGCCGACGCGGTGCTGGGCCTGGCCGAGGGCGCGACCGCGCCGGCCGAGGAGTACTGCCGGCGCGTCGGACAGGCGTTCACCGAGCACCTGCACCGCCGCCGGGACGTGCACGCCGCCGTCATTCGGTTCGTCGGCCACCCGTTCTGGGCCCGCCGCTCGGCGCCGCCCCCGTGATCGGAGTTCCCATGCGCGTCTTCCCGCTGCTGTGCTCGGTCCTGTCGCTGTGCGTGGCGACGGCGGTCGGCTCCCCCGCCACGGCGTCACCGGACGACCGGGTCGTCGGCGGCGAACCGGTCGACATCAGCCGCCACCCGTCGACGGTCGCGATCATGTTCAAGGGCCACCCGAACTTCGAGCAGGGCTGCGGCGGCACGATCGTCGCGCCCACCAAGGTCCTGTCCGCGGCGCACTGCTTCTTCCGGCGCGGCAAGCTCCGCCCCGTCTCGGACGTGACGGTCGTCGTCGGGCAGACCGACCTGACGTCCGCCCCGGCCGACCGCAAGATCCAGCCCACGGCGATCTGGGTGCACGACCGGTACCGCGATGTGGTGCTGGGCGACGACATCGCGGTGCTGACGCTGCCCCGGCCGGTGAGCCAACCGGTGATGCCGCTGGCCGGCCCCGGGGACGGCGCGCTGTACCGGGCGGGCACACCGGCCACGGTCGTCGGCTGGGGCCACACGGCCGACGGCGGCCCGAGCTCGCCGAAGCACCTCAGGCAGGCGACCGTGCCGGTCTACTCCGACCAGGAGTGCGCGGACGCGTACCCGCGGTACCGGCGCGCCAAGCAGGTGTGCGCGGGCTACCCGCGGGGCGGCAAGGACGCGTGCCAACACGACTCGGGCGGGCCGTTGACGGCCGGGGGCAAGCAGATCGGCATCGTGTCGTGGGGCAACGGCTGCGGCCAACCCGACAACCCCGGCGTCTACGTGCGGGTCAGCGAGTACAAAGCCCTGATCGAGCAGCGGCTCCGTTCCTGACGCCGCTACTCGACCGTGCCCGCCCGGCTCGTCTGCCGCACGCGACGCGGCTGGGGTTTCAGGCCCAGCGGCACCCGCAGCGCGGGCACGGTGCGCGCCAGGCCGTACGTCGCGACGCCGCCGGCGACCGTGGCGGCCAGGATGATCCCGGCCTCCGCCGGGGCGGGCAGCCGCACCGGCGCCAGGAAGTGGCCGGCCAGCACGATCACCGTCTGGTGGACGATGTAGAACGGGAACACGGCCTCGTTCAGGGTGGCCAGGCGCGGGGAACCGGTGCGGACGTGACGTCGCGCGTAGCCGAACAGCGCGCAGATCACCATCCACGCGTAGGCCTCCCGCAGGAAGGCGACGCCCGTGCCGGACCAGCCCGACCAGTCGTCCGCGCCGAGGCGCGCCAGGGTCAGGTAGGCGGCGGCGAGGACCAGCGCGGCGGCGAGCGTCCCGGCGCGGACCTTCTGGAGCAGCGCCCAGGCGGCGTCCCGCTTCGCCAGCAGGAACCCCAGCAGGAACGCCGTGCCGTACTGGAGGTGGGAGTAGCCGTCCGCCCAGAGCACGTGGGTCTCGCCCCAGGCCCGGTGCGCCGTGGCCCGGTACAGCCCGAACAGCAGCGCCGGCACGACGAGCAGTCCCGCGCCCGTCAGCAACCTCGCCGCCACGCGGTCGGCCGCGGGCGTGAGCGGACCCGCCGCGAGCGCGACCATCGTGTAGAGCCACAGGTACGCGACGAACCAGAGGTGGTTGTAGGTCGGCAGGATGACGCCGAAGCTCTGGTCGAACATCAGGTAGCGGGGCCAGAAGTCGGCCAGGTCGCCGGTGTAGCCGGTCTTCTGCACCACTTCCGCCCAGCTCTGCGGCGGCACCACGACGAACACCCCGAACGTCAGCGGCACGAGCAGGCGTTGCGTGCGCTGGGCCGCGAGCGCCCCGGCCGCGAGCTTGTCCGCCATGAACCGGGTGGCCGCGCCCGAGATCACGAACAGCAGGGTGAGGCGCCACGGGTTGAGGGCGCCCATCCAGTGCTCCAGCTCAGGCATGATGTGAGCGCTCTTCACGTGCCAGTCCCAGGGCACGTAGAACATGCCCAGGTGGTAGAGGATCAGCAGCAGGAACGCGCCGACTCGAAGCACGTCGAGGTCGTGGCGGCGGGCGGGCGGTGCGGTCATGGCGGAAAGTCTCCCGGTGGTTCCGGCACAACCCGGCCGGCCGTGACGTGGCCGCTACGGCCACGGGACGGGCGTCGGCGTGGTGGCGCCCGGGACCGCCCGACCGCCCGCCACACTGAACTTGGGGCACCACGGATGACCGCTTCGTACCTGTTCGGCGCGACCGCGGCGTCGTTCCGGGCGCGACCGGGAACCCGCGCGCGGCCGGTGACGGCGGTCGGGTCGCGGACGCGCCGACGCCATTCCGGGAACCTTCGGTTTCGGAGTCCCGCGCTGCGGTGTGCCGCCAACCCCGGTGCGGCCTACTCGGTCACGCAGGTGATCCAGTACCTGCCGTCCTCGTGGTGCACGCCGTGGGTCTCGCTGGCGAAGCCCGGGAAGTTCTGGTCGAACTCCTCCAGCACGCGCAGGTACCGCGGCAGCGGGCTGTCGACGGGGCCGACGCGCTCGCCGGGCACCAGCACCGGGATGCCGGGCGGGGTGGTCGTGACCTGGGTGGCGACCACCCGGTCGGCGAGGTCGGCCAGCCCGACCAGCTCCGTCCGGCCGCGGATGAAGCGCTGGTACGCCTCGGCCGGGGTCATCACCGCGACGGGCGGCGTGGGGCTGGTGAACGCCTCGTTGAGCAGCGGGATGACCTCGCCCTTCGTCAGGCTGTCGTGCATCTGCGCGCACAGCTCCGGCAGCGTCAGGCCCGCGTACCGCCGCGGGTGCGCGGCGACCAGGTCCGGCAGCACCTCGGCGAGCGGCGCGTCGTGGTCGTAGAGGTGCTTGAAGTCCGTCAGGGCGTCGAGCAGCGTGCCCCACTTGCCCTTGGTGATGCCCATGGAGAACAGCACCAGGAACGTGTAGACGTCCGTCTTCTCCACCACGATCCGGCGGGTCTCCAGGTAGGCGGTGACCACGCGGGCCGGGATGCCGAAGCCGGCCACCTCCCCCGCCGCGTCGACACCGGGGCACGTGATCGTCACCTTGACCGGGTCCAGCAGGCAGAAGTCCGGTTCGAGGCCGCCGAACCCGTGCCACTCCGCGTCCGGGTCGAGGGTCCAGCACTCGGGCCGGGTGCGGAGCAGGTCCACCGGCGCCCGGTCGAACGGGACCCGCTCGCCGGTGTCCGGGTCGGTGACCTCGTCGGGCTGCCACGCGCCGAAGAACCACGGCGGCCGGTCGCCTGCCTCGGCCAGGCGGCGGCCGAGGTGGACGACGGCCTGCCGGAACCTGATCGCCTCGGTGATCGCCTCGGTGGTCAACCACTGCCCGGAGGGGCCGTCCATCATGCCCGCGGCGACGTCGCAGGAGGCGATCATCGGGTACAGCGGCGAGGTGGTGCCGTGCATCATGTACGTCTGGTCGAACCGCGATCGGTCGAACGGCGCCTTGCCGCCGGACTTCACGTGGATCATCGCGGACTGGGACAGCGCGGCCAGCAGCTTGTGGGACGAGTGGGTGGCGAACACGGTGGGGCGGCGCCCGTCGTCGCCGTCGACGGCCATGCCGTAGCGCCGGGCGTAGAGCGGGTGGAAGCGGCCGTAGGCGAACCACGCCTCGTCGAAGTGCAGGACGTCGGTCGACGCGCCGAGCAGCTCCGTGACCCGGACCGCGTCGTAGCACAGCCCGTCGTACGTCGAGTTCGTCACGACCGCGTACACCGGGTCCGGGGACACGGCGTCCGCGGCGATCGGGGTCCGCGCGACCTGGGCGCGCACCGCCTCGGGGGTCAGCCGCTCCGGCGGGATGGGGCCGGTGATGCCGTAGCCGTTGCGGCTGGGCACGAGGTAGACCGGCCGCGCGTCGGTGAGCACGACGCCGTGGTTGATCGCCTTGTGGCAGTTGCGGTCGAGCAGCACGAGCTCGTCCTTGGCGACGGCGCTGTGCACGATCATGCGGTTGGACGTGGAGGTGCCGTGCAGCACGAAGTACGTCGCGTCCGCGCCGAACACGCGGGCCGCGTTGCGCTCGGACTCGCCGACCGGGCCTGTGTGCTCGAACAGCGAGCCCAGCTCGCCCACCGACACCGAGACGTCGGTGCGGAACAGCCGCTCGCCGTAGTAGTCGTAGAACGCCCGCCCCACCGGCGACTTGAGGAACGCGACACCGCCCGCGTGGGCCGGGGTGTGCCACGAGTAGGCGTGCGTGTCGTCGAACCTGGTCAGCTCCCGGAAGAACGGCGGCAGGACGTGCTCCAGGTACTGCCGCGCCGCGAAGTCGATGCGGCCCGCGATGAAGTCGGGCGTGTCCTCCAGCAGCCAGATCCAGCCGTTGATCACCTCCGAGACCCACAGCGGCGCGTCGTCGTCGTACTCGCCGGTCGTGAGCAGGAAGACGGGCAGGCGGGCCGAGAACCGGTCCAGCAGCATGCGCAGCACACCGCCGTCGCCCAGCTGCACGCCGCCGCCGACCAGCTCCCAGCTCACCGCGGCGGCGGCGATGTCGGCGTCCGCCTTGACCACGGAGGCGGCGTCGTCCTCGGAGTGGACGAGCACCACGTCGTAGCCGCACCCGCGCAGGTGGGCGCAGACCTGGTCCACCTTCGAGGCGGGCACCACGTGGTCGTCCGAGGTCCGGTCGGCGGCGATGAGGATGGTCGACTGCGGCATGGGCCGGCTCCCTCGTGTGACGTGGGCGGGCGCTCCTACTCCGAACGTAGGCAGCGCCGTGCCCGCCGATCGCGAAGACCACCTGTCCGTGGCGGCTCTCTCGCCCGGAAGAGTGGGTGGTCGCGCAGCGCAACCGGTGCGGCTGAAGGGTTTCAGCGGGTGGCGGGAACCGCCGCCGCGAGGGCTTCCCGCACGGCCGGGACGATCTCCGCGCCCCACCGGGCGAGGGAGCCGCGGTCCGGCGTGCCGCCGTCCGGCGAGAAGAGGAGGAACCCGGACGCGCCGTGCTCCAGCACCGCCCCGGTCAGCTCCTCGACCCACTGGTCGGGTGACCCGCCGAGCCACCGGCCGTCGCCGTCACGGGTGGCGCGCAGCGGGTGGTCGGTGATGCGGCCGGGGACGTTGAAGACGGTCCGGACCTCGCGCGGGTCACGGCCCACCGCGGCGGCGGCCTCGTCGATGACCGGCCGTGACGAGCGGTAGCGCGTGCTGAGCCAGTCCGCCGCGTGGCCCGGTATCCAGCCGTCCGCCACCCGGCCCGTGGCGGCCAGGGACCTCGGGCCGACCGATCCCGTCCACACCGGTGGCGCGGCCACGGGGGCGGGCTCGATCCGGTTCACCCGGTAGTGGCGACCCCGATGGGTGACCGGCGGTCCGCCGCCGGACAGCAGCCGCACCAGGACGATCGCCTCCTCGAAGGCGTCGACGGCCTCGCCCGGCGAGAGCGGCGGCACGCCCAGGTCGGAGATCCGGTCCCACCGCCCGCCCGCGCCCAGGCCGAGCACCACGCGGCCGCCGGACAGCGCCGACAGCGCCGTCACCGTGCGCGCCAGCAACGGCGCGGGCCGGGTCGGCAGGTTGGTGACGTTGGCGAACCCCGCGATGTTCTCGGTGCGCCCCAGCACGAACCCGACCGCGGCGTACGCGTCGAGGCGCCCGCCGAGGTAGGGGTGGTCGGACAGCGAGAAGACGTCGAGCCCGTCCCGGTCCGCCCGCGCCGCCAGGGCGAGCAGTTCCGGTCCGTCCTCGATGCCGCTGTGCGCGCCGAAGCCGAAGACGACTCCCTGTGTGGACAACGTCGCGCCTTTCGTGATCAACGGTCGGATCCCTTGACTGCCGTGCCGACGGCCGTGGGGCGTCAGCCGATGGCCGTGGGGCCGAACTGCTCGGTGAACCGCCCGGTGAACAGGTCGGCGCCCTTGTACTGGGAGACGGTCGCGGCCGTGACGACGGACGGGCCGTCGGGCGAGGGCAGCTGGCCGACCCCGCCGGTCGAGCCGAGCGGGAGCAGGATCATCGGGTGCGGCAACGGCCGGTAGGTGGCCGCGGGCGCTTCGCCGCGCAGTTGGGCGGCGATGTTCTTGGCGACGACCTCGGCGTGCTGCATCGCGTACCCGGCCATCTTGGCCTCGGGGACGTCGGTGATGTCGCCGACCGCGTACACGTGGTCGTGCCCCCGGACGTTGAGGGTCTCGGTCACCGCGACCCGGCCGTCCGGCGTGCGGGTGGTGAGGCGGCCGTCGGCGAGGTAGTCGCTGTTGACGCGCACGCCGTGCGCGCGGAACCAGATGTCCGCCGTGATCTCGTCGCCGCCGGTGGTGGTGGCGGTGAACGTGCCGGCCCGACCGGGTCCGGTCGGCGGAGGCGTGGTCAGCGCCTCGCCCAGCCGCAGCCGGACGTCCAGCTCGCCGAGTTGGCGGCGCAGGTCCTCGACCATCTCCGGCTCATAGGCGGGCAGCAGCCGTTCGGCCGGGTCGACGATCGTCACCTCCTTGTGCGGCCAGGCTTCCTTGACCTCCCCCGCCAGTTCCAGGCCGACCGGGCCGGCGCCGAGGATCAGCACCCGGTCGGCGGCGGCCAGTTCCTTGTGGGTGCGGCGGAAGTCGTCCAGCGCCTCGCTCGTGGAGTCGGCGTCGGGCTTGGCCGGGTAGGCGTAGCTCGACCCGGTGGCCAGCACCAGGTAGTCCGCGTCGACGCGGCGGCCCGAGGCCAGCGTGACGCCGCCCGGGTCGACGGAGACGGCGCGGTCGCGCAGCGCGGTGCCGCGCCTGAGCAGGGTGTCGTAGGGGAAGAACGCGTTGCCGGCCCAGTCCGGCCGGGTCACCGCCCGCAGCGAGGCGGCCGCGTTGAAGAACGCGTCGCGCGGGTCGACGAGGACGACGTCCGCCTCCGCCTCCAGCGCCTTGGCGACGGCCGCGCCGCCATAACCGCCGCCGATGACCACGACTGTGCGGCTCATGGGGTTCACGCTCCTGTCGGGAAGATGCAGTTCGTAGTACGAACCATATTAGTTCGCAGTACGAACTGCAACCGGCTGCCGCACGTGCGTCCCACGTCACAGCGGACGAGGTGGGTCCGCACGGACACGGGCCGGGCTGCGTGCCTGGGCCGCCCCTCGCACCTCCGCGGTCGGCGGTGTGTGTCCGATCAAGACGGTTGGACGGGGAACCCGAATGTCACCGACGACGTCCGACGAGGCATGGCAACCGGCCGCAAGGCAACCCGCGTCGCGGTGGTGGCGGCTCTCGTCGCCACCCTGGTGGCGGTCGATCCCGCTCTGTCCAACGCATGCGCCTGCGGCGCGTTCGTCGCCAACGACAAGCTGCGCACGCAGCAGGAGACGGCGTTGGTGGAGCTCACCGGCGACACCGAGTCGATCACCCTCTCCGTGCAGACGCAGTCCGAGGCGACCCAGGCGGCGTTCCTGATGCCGGTGCCCGCGCGCGCCCGGTTCGAGGTGGCCGACGGGGAGTTGTTCACCGAGCTGGACCGGGTCAGCCGCCCGGACGTCGAGGTGCGGCGCGTGTACGTGGACGGCGACGGCGCGGGCGCCCCGCCCGAGTCGGAGAACGGCGCCACCGTCGTGGACCACGTCGAGGTCGGCCCCTACGAGGTCGCCCAGCTCGCCGGCGCCGACGCCACCGCCGTCACGCAGTGGTTGGGCGACAACAACTTCACTCTCCCCACCGCCCTCGGAGGCGCGCTCGGGCCGTACCTCGCGGAGGGCTGGTTGGTCGTCGCGGTGCGCCTGGCGCCGACCTCCGGCAGCTTCTCCGACGGACTGCCGCCGATGCGGCTCGCGTTCGAGACGGACACCCCGGTGTACCCGATGCGGTTGTCGGCCACGGCCGAGAGCAGGCAGCCGTTGCGCCTGTACGTGCTGGCCGACCACCGGATGGACATCACCAACCCGGCGCCCTCCGGCCCCGCTCCCGACCTGACGTTCGCGGGCGAGGTGAAGCCCGACCCGCAGTACCCGGCGCTGTCCGCCGCGTTGGCCGGGCCGCGCTACCTGACCCGCTACGACGGCGAGTTCCGGCCGGCCCAGATCACCGACGACATCCGCTTCGCCCGCGCCGCGACCGACGAGCCGCACCGCGCCGTCGTGGTCGTCAAGGAGTACGTCACCTCGCCGTGGCCGATGCCCGCGCTGCCGCTGATCCTGGTGGTCCTGGCGCTGGTCGCCGGCGCCGTGCTGGTCGTGCGCCGCCGCCGCTCCGCCAAGCCGTGACGGTCCGCCCCGGAGCGGACCGCCGTCCGGTCATGCCCCGGAGCTGACGCACACCGTGCCGACCGCCCGACCAGGAGAGTGCTGTGACAGTGCCCGGAACGCGACGCACGCCGGCCGAGTTCGAGATCGCCAAGGAGCACGCCGAAGCCGTGGTCGGGCGGCGGCTCGCCCGACGGCTCGACGTGTTCGCCGACGGCACGCTGCACGTCAAAGCCGGCGAGGGGGCACGGTTCCTGGCGTGGCTCGTCGACTTCGTGGTGTACCTGGTGGGCGTCGGGCTCGGTTTCGTCGTCGTGTCGGTCGTGCACATCAAGGCCCAGTTCTCCGACGAGACGCTGGTGTGGCTGCTGCTTGCGCTGATGTTCGTGGTCCCACTGCTGTACGGCATGTGCTACGGCAACGGCCGCGCGCTCGGCGCGGTCCTCATCGGCACGCAACTGGTGCGGGCCAAGGACGGCAGCCGCGTCGGCGGCAGGGCGTGGTGGGCCATGCTGCTCCGGACGCTCCTCCTGCCGTTGCTGATCGTCGTGCTCCTGGCGGTCGCGTTCGCCGGCGGGCCGTCCTTCGGCGGCTCGCCCGGGAGGACCGCCATCGACCCGGCCGCCACCCGCCGACTCCACGCCGCGGGCATCCGGTGAACCCCGGCCCCGCATCGCACCTCGTGGCGGAACGGCCGTGGCCCGCGCTGGTCCGGCCGGACTGCGCGAACGTCGTGTGGATCGCGGCGGTGCTGCCCTTCCTCGCGGTCGGGGTCGTCCACCAGACGGTCAGGTTCGTCACCGCGGGCTGAAGCGCCGCGGGCTGAAGCGCCGCGGGCTGGGGCGCCGCCTGGGCGTCTGGTGCCGGCGCGCCGCGCGGCAGTAGCCTGTCCCGCCGGTGGCGACGGGGGTGGACCATGGACGACGCGGCCCCGCGGGCGCACGACGTGCTCACCGAGCTGACCGACCTCCAGGCGCTCGCCCGCGCCGCCGGGGTGACGTTCACGTTCCCGCTCCTGGTGTTCGGCACGGCGGGCCTGTGCAGCGCGGCCCTGCTCTGCTGCGCGCCCCACTGGGTGTACACCGGGTGGTGGCTGGCGGTCGCCCTCCTGGCCCCGCCGCTGATCGCGGCGCACTACCGCCGCCGACTGCGCCGCCGCGGGATCGGCCTCGACCGGGGGCGCGCGCTGCGGCACGTGCTGGCCGCGGAAGCGCTGGCCACCGTCCTGTGGGTGCAGCCGTGGCACCCGGACCACGTCAGCCTGCCGTGGCTGGCGGCCG
>NZ_JBHTLK010000252.1:0-9673 GCF_042678885.1 Saccharothrix hoggarensis | reverse complement strand
CGCCGGGCGCGGGGCGGCGGGAGCGGGGCGGGTCTGCCCCGGCGTCGGCGTCGAGGGACGGGCGGGAGCGGCGCGTCCCACCGGCTTCCAGCCCACGACGTGACCGTTCGGGTCGGCCGGCGCGGCGCCCGGCGCGGACGTCCCGCTCTGCGACAACGCGTCGCGAATCCGGGCCACCGAGGGCCGGTCGGTCCGCCGGCGCGCCGTCACCACCTGGTTGAGGGTCTGGCCGACCACGGCCTTGCCCTCGGCGGCGGACACGCGCAGGACGGCCTCCAGCGCGGGCGCGATGTCGCGCTCGCCGCTGAGGCAGCGGATCACCAGGAGCGCCAGGCGGAACCGGTCCGTGTAGTTGTCGACGTCGACGCCCTGCGGGGTGAGCGGGTCCTCCCAGTTCACCGTCTTCACCCACGGGCGTTGGCCGAACGAGCACCCGTCGACGTCGATGAGGTACCCGCGGAACTCCGTGGGGCTCCACAACGCGTTGGCGTAGGACCAGTCCGCGTAGACGACCGACTCCCGTTCGAGGATCGCCGCGACGGCCGCGATGTCCTGGCACACCCGCAACCGCTGCGCGAACGTGGTGCGCGGCAGCCCTCGGGTGGCCTGCTGCTCCGGCGTCTTCGCCAGCCAGTCGACCGCGAGCGGCTTGACGTCGCCGACGCCGGTGAGGCTGGTCAGGGCCGCGCCGAACTTCGTGGGCGCGCGCGGGATGAGCACGCCGACCGTGTCCGTGCCCCGCACCACCCGCGACAACGGCCAGCAGCTCGCTTCGCGCAGCCGCCGGACGTCGTCCGCCCCGAGCCTGCGCGGCAGCGCGATCAGCCGGTCCAGCCGCTCGGCCTCGGCGGGCACGCACCGCTCCGGCCGGTAGCGCTTGAACAGCACGAGCGGGTCGCGGACCAGCGGGACGATCTCCAGCGACTCGCCGTCGTCCTTGCTCAGCGGCTCGCCGAGCGGGCCGAGCGTGCCGAGGTCCACCACCGCCGAGTAGCTCTTGGACGTCGTCATCCCCGGCCCCCGCACCAGACGACGACCGCCGTGCGGTCGTCCAGCTGACCCGGACCCTCGAAGTTGACGTCGAGCAGGAACGACGCGAGGTTCGGCGGTCGCCGCCACCGCTCGGCGAACCACCGCGCGCCGGCCGTGCTGTCGCTGATCACGTCGCCCACGCCGTCGGTCAGCACGGCCAGCACCCCGCCCGGCGGCACGTCGGCGGACTCCACCACGACGCTGCGGGCGTGGTGCGGCAGGAACGCGTCCAACGCGTTGCGGTCGAGGCCGTGCTTCTCCGCACCCGCCTGCCGCACCCACCGCGACCCGTGGCGCAGCCACGCGCTCACGTCGGCCAGCGAGGCGAGCCGGACCCGCCGTTCGCCGCCCGGCCCGGTGGGTCCGGTGGGCACGACGGCGACGATCAACGCGGTCAGCACCTCGTCCGGCTCGCAGCCGAGCTGGGTGGCCGCGCCGACGACGTGCTTGGCGACCGTGGTGAACAGGTCGACGAAGTCCAGCTCCTCCGGGTGGCGGCCCGCGTCCAGTTGGCGGCGCACCAGGTCGACCGCGGCCCGGACGGCGACGGTGGCCCCGATGTCGGACCGGGCCGCCGCGGACATGCCGTCCGCCACCGCGACCACCAGGTGCCGGCCCGCCGCGTCGCGGCCGAGCCGGTAGGCGTCCTGCCGGGCGGTGGCGGGTTCGGTGCAGCGGTGGTCGGGGCCGGCGGCGAACGCGGCGCGCACGTCGTGGTCGCCCAGCCGGACCTCGTCGGCGGCCAGGCCGGGTTGCGACGGCTCGACCGGCAGGTACCACGGCAGCCGGGCGGCCTTGGGCGAGCCGCCGAGCACGGGCGGGACCATGAGCGCCGGGTCGGCCGCGGTGAAGTCCCGCACCGGGTCGCGCGTCGGCTTGGCCGGCCCGGCAGGAGGCAAGGCAGGCGGCAAGGCGGGTGGCGGTTCGGGTGGGGACACCGCGAGGGGCGTGGTCTGCCGCCCCTTGGGGTGGGACCGGTGCGGGAACTGGTCCGTCGGCGGCGCCATCTGGTCGTACGGCTCCACTCGGGACCGCCCGGACGGCACGTTGGCCGGCCAGGTGCTCGGCGCCGGCTTGCTCTGCGGCAGTCCGCTTTGCGACAGCCCGCTCTGCGACAGCCCGCTCTGCGGCAATCCAGCCGGCGGCAATCCACCCGGCGGCGGTCCACTCTGCAGCGGTCCACCCTGCGGCGGCCGCTCGGCGGACCAGGGCGACCGGGTCTTGCCGACGCCCGCGTCCAGACCCCGGTCGCGCTCGTGCGCCACTCCCTGCTGGCCCACGGGCGGCACGCCGCGCGGCGGTGTCACCGCGTGCGTGCCGTCGACCGGCCCCGGCGTCCCGAAGAACCGCCCGAAGACCCGGTCGAACAAGGTCGACCACGCTCCCCCGGCCCGTTCGCCCGCCGGCACGTCCCCCGGCGACCGTTCCCCCGGCGACCGTTCTCCGGCAACCCGTTCCCCGCCGGACCGCTCCCCCGCCGGCCGGCCGTCCCTCGACCGGTCGCCCTCGGGCCGCCCGCTACTTGTTGTCGCCAACCGGCTTCCACCCCGTCACGCCCCCGCTGGGGCTCCCCTTGGACTCCTGCGGGCCGGATCGGCCGGGCTGCGGCGCCGGGGCGGCGACCCCGTGGGCGTTCACCCCGGGGCCGTTCACCGCCGGTCCGTTCACGGCCGGGGCCTCGACCACCGGCACGGCGTTCACGACGGGCGCCGGGCCGACCGCGCGCGGCCCGTTGAGCTGCGGCGGTCCCGTGTAGCCGCCCGCCAACGAGGTCGTGCTCTGCTGGATCAGCG
Organism: Saccharothrix hoggarensis; assembly: GCF_042678885.1. Taxonomy (GTDB): domain Bacteria; phylum Actinomycetota; class Actinomycetes; order Mycobacteriales; family Pseudonocardiaceae; genus Actinosynnema; species Actinosynnema hoggarensis. The sequence goes on along the minus strand of NZ_JBHTLK010000252.1, from coordinate 6,848 downwards.
TGCGGCTGAAGTCGTCCAGGTCGACGTCCTGGATGATCTTGCGCTCGACCAGGTCGCGCAGGAGGTCCATCCGACGCTGCTCGCTGGAGTGCCGGTCCTGGGCGATCATCGTGATCAGCGAGGCGGTGTCCTCCTTGTGCTTGGTCAGGTGCAGCACCAGGAGCGCGTTGTCGCCGTCGAGCGCACGGCGGGTCGCCTCGATCCGCCGCTGCTCGATCTCGCTCTCGTAGCCGGTGTTCCGGTGCTCCTGCAACAACCTCCGCGTCGTCTCGTCCAACGTGAGCCGCGCCGCGAACCGGTGCACGGTGATGCCCTCGGGCAGGTCGCGCGGCCCCGCGCCGAGGGTGCGGTTCACCTCCTCGTCGGCGTCCGCGCACTGCTCCACCGGGTAGCGCCTGCTGATCTGGCGCATCTCGGCGAGCAGCGTCGACCGCACCAGCGCGAGGCCGTCCACGACGTTGCGGGCCACCACCTTCACCGGGTCGGTGACGCGCCAGCCGATGTCCATCACGCCCTGGAACTCGAACGCGTCGTTGCGCGCCGGCAGCGTCACCGCCTCGGAGTGGAAGTGGTCCGCGATGTTCACGTCGTAGCGCCTGCGGTAGCGGCCCATCGCGCCCAGCTGCGGCGCCGGGACGAGCCGGCCGTCGGCGAGCAGGCACACCACCGCGATCCCGGCGGGCTGCAGCGGTCGCTTGCGGAAGAGCGAGGACGGCACCTCGTCGTGGGCGTGCACGAGCCGGACGGCGTGGTGGGCCTGCGGCTGAGCCGGGAAGGCCGATGGCTGTTGCGGGTTGTTCACCTGTGGGTCACCCCTTGCGGCAGCACGGCGAGCAGTTCCCTGGCGGTGCGCTCGGCCTTGGTCTTGGAATCCGGTTTCGTCCACCGGGGAACGTGCCTGCGCAGGCGCGCGGGCACCCGGCTGTGCACGCACGCGGACGTGACGAGCCCGACGAACGCCTGTCGCGCGGACTCGTCGCGCTCCACCATCGCCGCCCACTCGTCCAGCACGGTGAGCGCCAGCTCGCTGAACTCGGCCGAGTTCAGCGACCAGCCCCACAGCCCGGCGAGCACGCGGTGCAGCTCGCGGTCGCAGTACGCCAACCACAGCAGCGTCGGCCAGGTGACCGGACCGCGCGCGGACGGCCGCTCGACCACCAGGTCCGCGGCGACGAACATGAACGCCAGGTGCGCCACCACGGGCCGCAGGTCCTGCCGACTGGCCGACCAGACGCGGATCAGGCCGAGCACCGGGCCGGCCGCCGCGCCGTCCCGCGCGGCGACCAGGTCGGTCAGGCTCAGGCACACCGCCTCGACGACGTCGAAGTCGTCCTCCCCGGACAGCTTCTCCAACGCCCCGAGCGCGACGTCCAGCGGCACGAGCCCGGTGTTGGCGCCGTAGGCCCGCGCGGCGGTCGCCTTCAGCTCGGCGCTGCCCTGCGCCCACTCGGCGACCAGGTTGCGCACCGCGCCGGCGAGCGCGGGACCGTAGTCCTCGGCGGGGCCCACCAGGGCGATGGCCGCCGCCTCGCGGTGCTCCGGGTCGCGGCTGCGCGCCCACCGGGCCAGCACCTCGTGCCGCATGTGGTCGTACGCGATGGCGGTGAGCACGCCGACCGCCGTCGCCGCGCGGATGCGGACCGTCTGGTCGGGGTGCCCGCCCAGGTCGCGCAGCCAGGCGATCACGCCGCCGCGCGCCCGGTCGTGCTCCTGCCACACGTGCCGCAGCACCCGCACCGGGAACGTCGCGTCGGCGTACCGGACCACCTCGGCGGTCACCGTGCCGTACGGCGTGGTCACGTCGGCCTTGCCGACCCGCGCCCGCAGCGTCCGCAACCGGCTCGCCCGACCGTCGCCGAACGGGCTGGCCGCCTCCGGGACCGCCCTGGTCGCCACCGCCGTGCCGCCGGCCATGTCGAACTTGCGGTGCAGCTGGAGGCCGGTGTCGGCGACGGTCTCGTAGGGCAGGCCGTTGAAGATGGACAGGGCGATCGCGAAGCACTGGAGGTGCAGGTCGTTCAGGCCGTTGAACCAGCTGGTGAAGTCCTGCTGGTCGGACCGCGTCAGGCGGTCCCGCACGCCGGCGACCACGTCGTCGGGCCGGTCGGCCTCGTCGGCGATCAGCCGGGCCAGGTCGGCGGCCTTGGCGAGCGGCACGTCGGGCGTCAGCTCGCGCTCCAGCAGCTGCCGGACGTCCGGGCGGCCGAGCAGCCGGTCCGCGAGGCCGGGCCGGTCCCGCAGCCGTCGGCGCAGGTGCTTGTCGAAGACGTCGCGCGGGTCGACGCGGGCGCCGAGGTCGACCACGTACCGGCTGATCCCGCCGTCGGTGAACGTCGTCTCCTGGCGGACGGTGACGATCATCCGGCCGCCGAGCCGGGCGACCTCGGCGGCCAGCCGTTCGAGGTCGAACGCGGTCAGCGCGGACGCCTGGGCGGGCGGCAGGTCGGCGAGCAGGTAGCCGGTGGAGCGGGCGAGGTCGCTCGCGGACAGCCCGCGCAGGCGGGTCTCCGGGTCCAGCCGCAGCACCGCGTCGGGCGGCTCGTGCGCGGTGAGCAGCCACAGCGCGTGCGCTTCCTTGCCCCACCCCTCGGGGGCGCGCAGGATGACCAGCCGCCGCTGCGCCCACGAGTGCGCCGCCGTCGCGTCGGACGGCGGCACGAACGTCTCCCGGCACTCGGCCAGGAACTCGGCGGCCAGCCGCATGGCGGCGAGGCCGGAGGTCGTCGGCTTGCCGTGGAAGACGTTGTAGACGTTGCCGTTGATGGCGTCGCGGAGGGACGCCTCGCCGTCGATCCGCAGGTCCCGCCCGAAGCTGCGCCGGGCCTCGCGGACCTGGTCGTTGCGCGCGGCGGAGGTGCCGGGGTTCGCCGCCGCGGCGCTGATGCCGAGGCCGACGTCGGCCGCGCTGCGCGACGGCGGCTCGGTGACGGGCGGCGCGGGGTGCTCGGGGGTCGACAGGTCCGGCGCCTTGACCGCGGCCGGCGGGTGGCCCGGCGGCGTCGGCTCGCTCATCGGTGTCCTTCGCCGTGGTAGTGGTTGGTCTGCGGGCCTTGGACGGCGTCGCGCATCCGCACGTGGCCGCCGATGGTGATGCCGCCGGCCGGGGCCGGCTGGACCGGCTGGGCCGGTTGGACCGCTCCCGCGACGGGTTGGGGCGCAACGGGTTCAGGCGCGACGGGCGCGGGGGCGGCGGCTTCGGGCTGGGCCGCCGCGACGTGCCCACCGCGGACGTGGACCCACGCGTGGCTGTCGACTTCCTTGGCCACGAACGGAACCCGCGTGAACCGGAAGTGGTCGACCAGCACCGGGTCCTGCTTCACCACCGACGTGAACCACAGGTCCGACACGACGAGCACGAGGTTCGCCGCCGGGTTGGCCGCGAGGACGTCCCGCGCCCGCTGGAGGTCGACCATCCGGCACGCGGTGTTGAGCTCGGTGCCGATCCAGCCGCGCTCGTCCCGGCTCACCTCGCCCGCGTGCAGCGCCACGCGCATCCGCATCCGCACGGACTCCGCGCTGCGCCGGTTGTAGCGGGTCAGCTCCCGGTCCAGCCCCTCCACGAACGTCTCGGTGATCTCGATCTTCGGCACGCTCGCCGGCACGAACAGGATGACGCTGTCGCCGCGGTCCTGCGTCTCGCACGCGGCCCAGTCGACACCGGCTTTCCGAACCGCTTCCCGCAGCACGCCGTACATCTGGTCGCGCAACCAGCGCTGGTCGTCGTCCGCACGCCGGCCGTAACGCTCGATGTCGACGATGACGAAAGAAACGTGAGCTGATCTCTTCTCCATGAGGAGTCGTGCACCTCCGACACCTGACCGGCGCGTTCGGGCACACCGAATTCGGCACGTCGGTGTGCCGGATGTTCGGTCCGCCGGGATTCGCCACCTGGATGGCCGCGCAATGCCTCCAACGACGCCACCGCGTGACGCCGACCCCTACTGTGTTACGCGATCCGTGCAATGACTCCGCACAACGGCGGAATTCACGTGGACAATCCGGCTACTTCTCGCAACCCCACGACGTCCAGCAGCCTGATGTGGCGATAACGCGCCTCGATCAGCTTCGCCGCCTGGAGGTCGGCCATGTGCTTCTCCACCGTGCGCTTCGCCAGGCCCGCCAGCGAGCCCAGCTCGACCTGGGTCAGCGACACGTCGAGCTCGCAGCCGTCGTCCACGACCCGCCCGTACCCGTCGGCGATCTCCAGGAGCACCTTGGCGAGCCGTCCCGCCGCCGACCGGGCCACGAAGTCGACCCGGCGCCGGTCCGACCAGCGCAGCCGCTCGGTGATCATCCGCGAGATCTCGTGCGCGGTGTCGGGCGAACGGCGGAGGAAGGCGTCGAACTCGACCCGCCCGACCACCCTCGTCCGGACGTGGCCGCACGCGATCACGGTGGCCGACCGCGCGCCGCCGTCGATGGCCGCGAGCTCGCCGACCAGGTCGCCGCCGACCCGGACGGCCAGCACCGCCTCCTTGCCCACCGCGGAGTCCACTACCACCTTCACCACGCCGTCCAGCAGCAGCACCACGTGGTTGTCGCGGTCGCCGTACCGGAGCAGCGATTCACCCGGCGGGTACGCGCGCGCCGAACCGAGTCGCAGCAACTCATCGCGGAATTCCGGACGCAGTCGGTGCAGCAATGTCGATGCGGGCCAATCGTCCTTCGCCGACACGGGTGGCGACACATCTCCTCCACGATGGGTGAACCGCCAAGGTTCACGTCGCCCGCGCCGAATGGCAAGGACCATTTCGGTGACATCGACGCCGGATTCCGGGCGCGTTGTCGGAATTCCCTTCCCGACCGCCGCCTCCGCGCCGACTCCCGACGACGTCCGCCCGACTCGTCGTCCCGAAGCCCGCGTCCTCCTAGACTCACCCTCGTGAGCGACGAGCTGGTGCCGGACCCCCGTCAGATGCGCGCCTCGGACGCCGACCGCGAGAAGGTCGCCAGAGTGCTCCAGCAGGCGCACGGCGAGGGCCGCCTGGACCTGCACGAGCTGGACGAGCGCCTGGGCGCGGTGTACGCGGCGAAGACGTACGGCGACCTCGTGCCGCTGACCGCCGACCTCGGCGTGCCGGCGCCCGCCGTGCTACCCCTGCCCGTCCAGCACAACGCGCCCGCCTCGCGCATCGGCGGGACGCCCGGCTCGACGGCCTCGTTCGCGTTCTGGTCGGGCGTGGACCGGCGGGGCGAGTGGGTGGTGCCGCCGACGCACACCGCGGTGGCGATCATGGGCGGCGTCCAGCTCGACCTGACCAAGGCCCGCTTCGCGCAGGGCGAGACCACGATCAACGCCTACGCCCTCATGGGCGGCGTGGAGATCATCGTGCCCGAGGACATCACCGTCCGGGTCGACGGCGTCGGCTTCATGGGCGCGTTCGAGGACCTCACCTACAAGGGCGCGCCGACCATCCCCGGCGGGCCGGTCGTGCGCATCACGGGCTTCGCGATGATGGGCGCCGTCGAGGTCAAGCGCCCCAAGAAGAAGAAGCTGAAGGGCAAGCAGCGGCACGACGAGCTGGAGGGCTAGTCGCGGGGACGGCCGGCGGCTACCCTTCGACGTCCCCGCCGCCGTCCCCTGCGAGCCCATGACCAGCCCCGTGTTCGTCGACCCGTCCGGCCGCCGCCGATGGGTCCTGCGCGTCGTCATCGGCGTTGCCGTGACCTGCGTGCTCGCCTACCTGACGTTGCTCGCCGTCGCCCTCGCGGGCGGCCCGGTGAACCGGTCCGCGCTGCTGCCCGTGCCGGAGGACGAGACACCGGTCGTCGCCACCACCGCGGCCGTCACCACGACGACCACCGCGCGGCCCGCCCGTCCGGTGACCGACGCCGAGACCACCCCCACGACCGACGACGTCGAGCCGACCACGACGGTCGGGACCACGGCCGCCCCGAAGACCGAGAAGCCGACCCAGGGCCGCCGGTCCGAGGCGCCGGGCGCGGCGAACCGGCCGACGTCCGCCGGCAAGGGCTGATGCGCGCCCACCTTCCGTCACCACGCGCGCACTGGCTGCTGCTGGCGCTGTCGCTGGTGGTCCTGCTCGCCTTCCTGCTGCTCGACGTCCTGGTGGTGCAGCGGGTCGGGCAGGGCGAGGCGCCGTCGGCCGGTCCCGCGGACCGGGTGCCCGACGCGGTCCGCACGGGCGGCCCGCTGATCGGCTCGGACGGCACCGGCCTGACGTCCCGCGCGGTGCCGGACGGCGCGGTCGTGCTGACCTTCGACGACGGCCCCGACCCGCACTGGACGCCGCAGGTGCTGGACGTGCTGCGGCGCAACAACGCGAAGGCCACGTTCTTCGTCACCGGGGTCGCCGCCGCGCGCCACCCGGAGTTGGTCGAGCGCATGGCCGACGAGGGCCACGAGGTGGGGCTGCACACGTTCACCCACGTCGACCTCGGCACGGTCGGCGAGGCGCGCACGGCGTTGGAGCTGGGCCAGACGCAGCTCGTGGTGGCCGCCGCGACGGGGCGGGCGAGCAGCCTCGTGCGGCCGCCCTACTCGGCCCGCCCGGACGCGCTGGACAACGACGACCTCGCCGCCGTGGAGCGGATGGTGGCGTCCGGGCACCTGGTGCTGCTGTCCACCCACGACACCGAGGACTGGCGCAACCCCGGCGTCGACGCGATCGTGGCCGCCGGCACCCCGTCCGACCGGCGCGGCGTGGTGCTGCTGGCGCACGACGGCGGCGGCGACCGGTCGCAGACCGTGGCGGCGGTGGAACAGCTGATCCCGAAGCTGCGCGAGCAGGGCCGCCAGTTCCGCACGGCCGGCGACGCGCTGGGCGTGCAGGTGCCGCGCTCGGCGAGCGCCGTGGAGCAGGCGGAGGGCACGGCGGTGTCGCTGG
>NZ_JBHTLK010000251.1:0-9702 GCF_042678885.1 Saccharothrix hoggarensis | reverse complement strand
GGGCCAGCACGGCCCACGGCCGGGCCCGCATCCGCTCGGCCGACCGCTGCGCGTCCGCCAGCTCCGCCGCCGCCTCGTCGCACCGGCCCAGCACCAGGTCCACCACGCCGAGCCACAGGTCGACCGGCCCGCTGATGTCGCACCCGTACAGCGACACCAGCCACTTGCCCCGGTGCGGCGCCAACCGCTCCCGCACCCGCGCGGCCACGTCGCGGTCGCCGGTCGCGAGCGCGAACCGGGCGTGGAACCGCAGCCACAGCGGGTCGAACATCGGCTGGAACCGGACGTCGAGGACGGGCTGGTCGAGGTGCCGGCGCGCGGTCTCCACGTCGCCGCGCTCCAACGCGGTGAGCCCGGCGAGCAGGCCGGGGCACGGGTGGGTGCTCGCGGCGACCTCGTCCGCCAGCTCGTCCAGCTCGGCGAACTTCCCCTGCGGCAGCAGCAACGCCCACCTCAGGTGCAGGTACATCATGCGGAACGCGGGGTGGCCGGTCGCGCCCATCCCGGTCGCCTTGGCCAGCACCGCCTCGGCCTCGGCGAACCGGCCCTGCATCGTGTGGACGATGCACTGGTCGATCGCCGACGAGAAGTGGAACCGGGTCATGCCGAGCCGTTCCGACAGCGCCACGAACGCCTGCAGCTGCTCGACGTAACGCGGGTCGCCCAGCTCCACCAGCGCCACCCACCGCAGCGAGGTGGCGAAGTGCTCGGCGTTGTGGTCGCCGTTGCGGCGCGACACGGTGATCAGCTCGTCCGTCAGCGCCAGCCGCGCCTCGGCGTTGCCGATGCCGGTCGTGGTGTCGTGCGTGGCCCACAGGCCTGACGTCAACGCGTCGTCGTCGCCACCGCCGCGCGCCGCCTCGGTGGTGCGCAGGCTCATCTCGCGCGCCAGCGCCTCCGGCGGCACGTCCGGCGGCGGCCCGATCAGCCGGGCGTACGCCTCGCGCAGCACGAGGGCTCCCGAGTCGTCGAAGTCGGCGAACCGGTAGATGGCGAGCGCGGCGCGGGCGAACGGCTCCGGGTCGTCCAGCTCGCGGGCAGCGTCCGCCGCCTCGGCGAAGATCCGCTGCGCCTCAGCGGGTTCGGCGCAGTGGTACAGCTCGTGGCCCAGCTCCAACGCCACCGCGATGCGCCGTCGCGGGCCCCGCGCGTGCTCCAGCGCCCGCCGGTAGTGCCCGGCGGCCTCCTCGACCGCCATCCGGCTGCTCGCGTCGCGCGCCGCCGCCACCATCAGGTCGACGGCCCGGTCGGCGGGCAGGTGGTCGCCCGCGAGGTGCGCGTGCCGGGCCAGGTCGGCCGGGAACACCTGGTCGGCCAGGTCGCCGTCCAGCGCCTCCACCACGGCCGCGTGCCGCGCGTCCACATCGGACAGCGACGCGTACAGCGTCTCGCGGACCAGGTCGTGCGCGAAGGAGAACCGGCCGCCGCCCAGCCCCAGCACCAGCCGGGCCTGCGCGGCCTGGTCGAGCAGCCGGTCCACCGCCGGCACCGGCAGGGACGCGGTCGCGGCCAGCACCCTGCGGTGGAACTCGCGCCCGAGCACGGCGGCCGTGGTCAGCAGCTCGCCGACCGGCGCGGGCAGCAGCGACAGCCGACGGCGCAACGCGTCCCGCACACCGGGGGCGATCGCCGTCACGGGGCCGTCGCCGTGCCACAGCCGGGCGGTCTGCTCCACGAAGAACGGGTTGCCGCCGGTCCGCAGGTGCACCTCGGCGACCAGCGCCGGGTCGGGCTCGCGGCCCGCCGTGCGCGACATCAGCTCGCCGACCTCGGTCGGCCCGAGACCGGTCAGCGCCACCGTGGTCGCCCGGCCCAGCAACGGCGTCAGCAACGGCCGCAACGGGTGCTCGTCGGCGTCGACCTCGTTGTCGCGGTAGGTGCCGACGAGCAGGAGCCGTTCGAACCAGGTGTGCCGCGCGGCGAACTCCAGCAGCCGCAGCGACGCCGGGTCGGCCCAGTGCAGGTCCTCCAGCACGACCACCACCGGCCGGTGGTGCGACACCGTCACCAGCGCGGTGGTCACCGCGTCGTACAACGGGAAGCTCTCCGGCGGCTGCTCCGCGACGGCCTCGCCGAGCAGCACCGCGAGCGGCCCGCGGTCGACCGAGGCCCACTCGTCGGGGGTGGCGGCCCGGCGCAGCGCCCGGATCACCTGCACCCACGGCCAGTAGCCCGGCGCGCTCTCGGACTCCCAGCAGGACCCGCCGAGCACCAGCGCGCCCTGCCGCCGCGCGTCCTCGGCCGCGCCGGTCACCAGCGTGGTCTTGCCGATGCCCGCCTCGCCGGCGACCAGCACGAGGCCGCCGTGGCTCCGGGTGGCGCGGTCGACCTCGGCGCGCAGCACCCCGGCTGGGTGGTCCCGTCCGATGAGTCGCATGGCAGGGGAGAACCTAGCCCACGGGACCGACAGTTCCGCGGCGTTCAGGGGATGCCGCGGTCACCGAGTTCGCTCAGTTGTGCGAACGCCGCGTCCACCGCGCCGGGCAGGGCGGCCGGGTCGCCGTCCGCGAGCTCGTGCCCCGCCTGGTAGCACGCCAGCGCGAGCTGCGGCGCGAGCGCGGCCACGTCGGGCGCCGCGCCCCGGTCGAGCAGGGTGTCGCGGAACGTCGCGCACAGCCTGGCGAACTTCCGCGCGGCGCGGTCCCGCAGCTCCGGGTTGTCCCGAAGCAGCCGTTCGTGGGCGCGGAAGTGCTCGCGGTCGGCGGCGAGCTGGTGGCACAACTCGAGCACGATGTCGCGGATCTGCGCCACGGCGCCCGCGAGGTCGGTCACCGGCGGCAGCTCGCGGTGCCGCCGGGTCAGCTGCTCGATGATCGCCTGCTCGTCGGAGAACGCGACTTCCTGCTTGTCGCCGAAGTAGCGGAAGAACGTGGTGCGCCCGACCTCGGCCCGCTCGGCGATGTCGGAGACCGTCACGGCGGCGAACCCGCGTTCGGCGAACAACGCGAACGCCGCCTCCACGATCTGCTCCCGCGCGCGTTGTTGCTTGCGCTCGCGCAGCGGCGCCCGTCCCGACATGCGGAGCAGCATAGCGGCCTGGCACGCCGTCCGGTACGGTACTCAGTACCACTTAGAACCAAGTACCGGGAGACGTCATGGGCACCACGCTGATGACCGGCGCGAGCCGGGGTCTGGGCCGCGAGGCCGCCGAACACCTCCTGCGCCACCACCCGGACCGGCACCTCCTGGTGTTCAACCGCAGGCCCGGCCTGGCCGCCGAGCTCATCGAGCGGACCGGCAACCCCAACGTGACCGAGGTGGTGTGCGACCTGGCGTCGTTCGCCGACATCCGGCGCGCGGCGGCCGAGGTGGACCGCCCGCTGGACGGGTTCCTGGGCAACGCGGGCCTGCAGATGGCGACCACGCGCAAGCTCACCGCCGACGGCCACGAGATGACGTTCGGCGTCAACGTGCTGGCCTACCACCTGCTCCTGACCCTGCTCCGGCCGCGCTTCACGAACCCGGCGCGGATCGTCGTGGTGGCCAGCGACGTGCACGACCGCGACCTGAACACCCTGGGTCTCATCCCGCCGCCGCGCTGGGACGACCCGCGGGAGCTGGTCAAGCCGGCGGAGGGCACGGGCCGGGCGGGCCGGCGGGCGTACGCCACGAGCAAGCTCGGCGTCATCTACCTGGTGCACGCGCTGAGGCGCCGCCTGCCCGAGGGGATCGACGTCTACTCCTACAACCCCGGCCTGGTGCCGGGCACCGAGCTCGCCCGTGACGCGGGGCGGGTCGGGCGGGCCGCGTTCCGGGCGGTCGGCAAGGCCCTGGTCGCCCTGCCGTTCGCGACCACGCCCGCCGAGGCCGGTCGGCTGCTCGCGGAGACGATGACGGGGCCCCGCCCCGGTGACAGCGGTTCCTACATCAGCCGGGGCGAGGTGATCCCGTCATCGTCCGAGTCCTACGACGAGCGGCGCGAGGAGGAGCTCTGGGCCGCCGCCGACGAACTCTGCGGGCTCCCGTCAGCGGGAACCCCGCCGACCGGAACCCCGTCGCCGGGCGTCACGAGCACGCCACGCCGTTCAGCCTGAACCCGCTGGGCGCCGTGGACGACGAGCCGTTGGCCTGGTAGCCGACGGTCACGCTCTGTCCGGGCGCGAGGTTCGGCGCCCAGCTCGGCGCGGCGGCCGTGACGGTCGAGCCGCTCTGGCTCACCGTCGCGTTCCAGCCGCTGGTCACCGTCACGCCGGACGGCGCGGTCCACGTGGCGCGCCAGTTCGACACCTGCGACGAGCCGGTGTTCGTGATCGTCGCCTCGGCGGTGAACCCGCCGTTCCACGAGTTGACCACGCGGTGCGTCGCCCGGCACGAGCCGGGGCCGTTGTTCTGCGACGACGTGGTGGTCGTCGTGGTGGAGGTGTTCGTGCCGCCGGACGCGCTGAACCCGAACGAGTTCACCGCCAGGCCTGGGCCGCCCTGCCACGGCTCGAAGCCGAACTGGGCGCTGGTCATGTACCAGCCGGTCTGCACCTGGCCGCGGCGCACCGCGTCGTTGGTGAACTCGGTGAGGTTGAGGTTCAGCGAGTTCGTCTTCTGCTGCCGGACGTACGAGATGACGTTCCAGCCGATGTTGCCGATCCACACGTCCCAGGTCGCGCCGGCGAGGGACGCGGTGCCGACGCGGCTGCCGATGGGCTGGATCGGACCCTGGTGGTTGCCCCAGATCATCAGCTCGGCGGCGTTCTGGCCGGCCTGGTTCGGGTTCGGGTCGTACCAGAGGTCGTACGCCGCGTTCCAGTACCCGCCCGCGGTCGTGTAGCTGACGTTGCTCGACACCGTGCCCATGCGGCTGACCTGCAGCGGGAGGCCGCTGTTGGACGAGCAGTTGCCGTAGTGGCAGCCCGCGTAGATCGACGGGTAGCCGGCGGGCGCGCCGTTGGTCGGCACGTTGTGGTTGCCCGCGGTGATGGTGAAGCCGGTGTCCGAGACGCTGATGCACTGACCGTCGTTCGCGCCCCACTCGTTGTTCTGGACGACGTACCGTCCGCCCTGGATCTTCGTGGAGCCGTACTTCTCGCAGATCGTCGTCGCGGCGGCGGCCTGCGGCGGGCTGACCGCGATGGCCAGCCCGGCGACCAAGCCGGCGACGGCCGCCACCAGGGCGGCGAGCCGGGGAACTCGTGGATGCATTTGACGAACAACTCCTTTGTTGTGCGTGTCGTGCGGCCTATGCTCTCTGGGAGCGCTCCCAGAAGGCACAGGGAGAGGCTAGCGCCCCATGCCAACGGCGGTGAAGGGACAAAACGACGTGAGGTTGTTGCTGCTCGTCTCGCTCATGGCGCTGACGCTGGTCCCGCCGGCGGCGGCCGCGGCCCCGGCCGACTGGCTGGAAGCCGAGGACGGCGTGCTGTCCGGGGTGGTCGTCGAGACGTCCGCCGAGGGTTTCTCCGGCACCGGGTACGTCGGCGGTTTCGACGAGCCCGCCGACCACGTGACCATCACGATCCCGGACAGCCCGGGCGGCCTGCACGACCTCACGGTCCGCTATGCCGCGCCGAACGGCGCCAAGAAGACCTCCGTGTCGCTGAACGGCGCCCCGGTCGGCGAGGTCTCGCTCGCCGAGAGCGCGGGCTTCACCGAGGCGACCGGCGCGAAGCTGATGCTGGTCGAGGGCGACAACACGGTCACCTTCACCACCGGTTGGGGCTGGTACCTGATCGACGCCATCGGCGTCGCGCCGAGCGCCCCGTCCGCGCCGGGCGTGCACGAGGCCGAGGACGGCGTGCTGAACGGCGTCGTGGTCGAGTCGGGCGTCGCCGGGTTCTCCGGCCGCGGCTACGTGGCCGGGTTCGACACCGGCACGGACAGCGTCACCATCACCATCCCGGACAGCCCCGGCGGCCTGCACGACCTGTCGATCCTCTACGCCACCCCGTACGGCGCGAAGACCGCGTCGCTGTCGCTCAACGGCAGCGGGCTCGGCGACGTCTCGTTCCCGGAGCACCCGACGTTCACGTCGATCGCCGCGGGCAAGGTGCTGCTGCGCGAGGGCGACAACACGGTCACCATCACCAACAACTGGGGCTGGTACCTGATCGACGCGATCAAGGTGACGCCCAGCGCGCCGCGCGGACCGCACCAGGTCACGGGCGCGTTGACCGACCCGGCCGCCACCGCGGAGGCCAAGGGCCTGATGCGGTACCTGGTCGACAACTACGGCGAGAAGACCCTGTCCGGCCAGCAGGACCAGGGCTCGATCGACTGGGTCGAGCAGAACGTCGGCAAGGCGCCCGCGATCGGCGGCTACGACCTGATGGACTACTCGCCGAGCCGGGTCGAGCGCGGCACGGTCGGCCGGGACGTCGACCACGCCGTCGCCTACGACCGGCGCGGCGGCATCGTGACGATGGCGTGGCACTGGAACGCGCCGTCCGGGTTGATCGACCAGCCGGGCAAGGAGTGGTGGCGCGGCTTCTACACCGACGCGACCACGTTCGACCTGGCCGCGGCGCTGGCCGACCCGAACTCGGCCGACTACAAGCTGTTGATCCGGGACATGGACGCGATCGCGGTGCAGCTCAAGCGCCTCGCGGACGCGAAGGTGCCGGTGTTGTGGCGGCCGCTGCACGAGGCCGAGGGCGGCTGGTTCTGGTGGGGCGCCAAGGGTCCCGGCCCGGCGAAGGAGCTGTACCGGCTGCTGCACCAGCGCCTCGTCGGGCACCACGGGTTGCACAACCTGATCTGGGTGTGGAACTCCATCTCGCCCGACTGGTACCCCGGCGACGACGTCGTCGACGTCGTGAGCATGGACTCGTACCCGCCGCAGGGTGACCACGGCCCGGTGATCGGCCCGTACGAGCGGCTGGTGGACCTGGGCGGCGACAAGAAGCTGGTGGCGCTGGGCGAGGTCGGCTCCATCCCCGACCCCGACCTGGTCCGCGCCTACGAGGCCCGCTGGTCCTGGTTCGTCACCTGGTCCGGGCACTTCGTCCAGGACGGCGTCGTGAACCCGCGCGACTTCCTGCAGCGCGTCTACAACCACGCCGACGTCATCACGCTGGACGAGCTGCCCGACTTCAAGGCCACCCCCGGCGACTGCACGGCGACGATGCGCGTGGTCGCCCAGTGGGGCACCGGGTACCACGCCGAGATCACCGTGCGGCACCAGGAGAACTCGCCCTCCGCCGGCTGGAAGGTGAGCTGGCCCGCGGCCGGGCAGGTCCGCCACGCGTGGGGCGCGACCATCACCACCGAGGGCTCCACCACGACGGCCCGGAACGTGTCGTGGAACGCGGCGATCAAGCCCGGGCAGAGCACCACGTTCGGGTTCCTCGCCACCGGCTCCCCGACAGCGCCTGCGCTGACTTGCGCTATCGGGTGATCGCGTCCGGTGGACCGGCGGGAGCGACCAGGGGACCGGACGCGGTGTCCGCACCCACCTCCCGCCACCACCGGGCCTGTTGCGGTGTCGTGACGCCGGCCGCGGTCAGGCCGATGCCGGCGTCACGCACCACCGCCGGCACCGCGGGCAACGCCCGCGCCGCGCGCGGCGGACGTGCAGGCGGTCGAGGAGGCCACCGAGGACGTCTTCTCGCCGACGGAGGCCGCGGACGGGCTCGGCGTGGCGGTGCTGCTGCCGCACCCTGCTGATCGACGTGCCGGTGAGGTCCGCCGTGGGCAGCCGGGACGCGGCGGTGTGCGGGCACCTGGCCACGGACCGCTCGTCGTCGGCGACGCCGCACGCGGCCGAGGCCGGGTGCTTCCGGGTGCCGCCGCGGACCGACGTGGTGCCCGGCTACGGCCACTCGATCAACCTCGCGCCGAACGCGCGGGACTACTGCTCGGCGGTGTCCTCCTGGGACTTGGAGGAGGTCGGCCGCTGAGAGGTGGTGCGGGGCCCGAACGCGTCGCGGGCCCCGCACCACCGCCCTCCGGGTCTCACGTCGTCGGAACCTCCGCCCACACGACCTTGCGGTCGTCGTGGCGGTCGAACCCCCAGTGCACCGAGAGCCGGTTGACCAGCAGCAGCCCGTTGCCCAGCGACGGGCTGTCGGCTCTGCCGAGCACGGGCAGCAGGCTCGGGCTGCGGTCCTCCACCTCGACCCGGACGACCTGCCGCTCCCGCACCGGCCACACCCGCATCCGCCACGGCCCCTCCGCGTGCCGGTGGGCGTTGCCCACCAGTTCCGCGGCGATCAACACCAGGTCGGCGACGCGCTGCTCGTCCACCCCGTAGGCGACCTGCCGCACCCAACCGTCGATGCCGTCCAGCGAAGGGATGCCGCGGAGCTCCAGGTCGAGCCCGTCATCAGGCAGCTCCACCATGTTCATGGCACGCTCCTCCAGCGCCCTGTTTACTCAAGGCGCACGCGAGAAGTAACCATTCGGGTGACGCTTCAAACCACAAGGTTCGTCACCTTTTCCGCCGGCGGCGCTCGCCGGCCCCCACCCGGTGGACGTTGAGCGGGCCGGAACGGCCGCGCTGCCACCGAGTCACGCGTGGCGGACGGGGTGGGCGGCGAGGTCCTGCGCCACCACGAGTGCGGCCCTGGTCGCGTCGTGTTCGAACCGGCTGGGGAACGCGTCGTGCACCCGCCAGCCCGCGCCCCGCAGCGCACGCCACCGGGCCAGGTGCGCCGCCGTGCCGTCCGGGTGCGGGCGGGTCTCCACGGCCGTGGCGGCTTCGCCCTCGCCGACGACCAGGTCCACCCGCCACCGGCCCACCGGGTAGCCGGTCCGCACGGTCACGCCCGACGCGGCCAGCTCACCGGCCAGCCGGCGGGTCCAGTCGTCGGCCGGCGGGACGCCCTCGGTCTCGCTGGGCGGCACCTCCGCGTGCCGCAGGTACTCGCCGAGGAGCCCGACCGGCCTGGTGGCCGACGTGACGACGTGCACGAGCCGCCGGGCCCGCGTGGTGAGCACGGCCAGGAGGTTGGGGTCGTTGGCGAACCGCCAGGCCGCGGGCCGGTCCTCGTCGGTCAGCGCGAGGCTGACCACGACCTCGTCGAACTCGGAGCCCTGCACGCCGTGGACGGTGCCGACGCGCACCCCGCCCGTGGTGATCTCGTCCAGGCTCAGCCCGTCGAGCAGGGCCTGTTCCAGCGCGTCGGCCTGCGCCCGGAACGGGGTGACCACGCCGATCGACCGCGTCCCGGCGGCGATCCGGCGGCGCAGGTGCGCGAGCACCGCGTCCACCTCGACCCGGTTCACGCCCTTGTCGTCGCGGGCGCCGACGACGCGCTCGACGTCGACGCAGTCCACGTCGGCGATCGCCGGGTGGGTGGTGAGCAGCGCGATCCGGTCCTCGTAGAACCGGGCCGCGGCGAAGCCGATCAGGTGCGGCGCGCAGCGGTGGTGCTCGGTCAGCCAGTGCACCCCGGCGACGGCCGCGCCCGCGTCGAACAGGCTCACCTTGGGCACGTCGAGGCGGTCCGCCAGCGACGTCGTGCCCTCCGCCGCCACCGCCTCGCGCACGGCCGCGTCGGCGACGAACGACACGTGCCGCAGCTGGCGCGGGTCGCCGCCGATCACGGCCCGCCTGCCGCGCAGCAGCGCGGGCGCGGCGAGCGGCTGGTCCACGTGGCTCGACTCGTCGATCACGACCAGGTCGAACATGCCCGGCACTGCGGGCAGGATGTCCTCGACGTCGGCCAGCGTCCCCACCCACAGCGGCAGCGCCTCGACCAGGTGGCCGCTGTCGATGCGGGCCAGCGCCCGCCGCCGGGCCGCCCGACCGGACCGCAACGCGGTGGCCAGCGC
>NZ_JBHTLK010000250.1:0-9712 GCF_042678885.1 Saccharothrix hoggarensis | reverse complement strand
GGTCCGCCGCGTCGGGCTGCCCCTCCAGCGCCTGGTCTCGGCCGAGCACCACCGCGAACGCCCGCCGGGCGTGCCGGGCGACCTGGTCGCTGACCGAGCCGAGCCGCAGGCCGTGATACCCGCCCGAGCCGCGTGCGCCGACGACCAGCAGCAACGCGTCGGCGGCGGACCGGACCAGGTGGCGGGCCGGGTTGCCGGCGACGAGCGCCCCGGTCACGGCGACGCGCGGCTCACGGCGGCCGGCGTGCTCGACGCCGAGCCCGAGCACGTCCCACGCCGCCTCCTCACCGCCCGCCTCGTGGACGTGGCAGAGGACGACGCGCGCGTCGCGCAGCCCCGCTTCGCCGAGTGCCCAGTCCAGCGCCACCACGCTGTTCGGGGAGCCGTCGAAGCCGACGACGATGCGGGGACGCCCGCCGCGCCGGTCCTGCCCGACCCGGCTCATCGGGCAGGGACGGGCAGCGCCGCAGCCGACGAGACGACCTCCGACGAGACGACGTCCGACGAGACGACGTCCGGCGAAGTGGCGGACCGCAAGGAGGCGGCCGGCGAAGTGGCGGCCGGCGGGCCGGCGTGTTCCGGGAACCCGCGCGCGAGCGTCGGCCACGCGTGCAGGGCCGTCATCGGGTGCTCCTCCGCGGCGCCGGCGGTTGCCGGAGCGCGGCGATCCGGGCTTCGGTGAGCACGTTGGGGCCGACGACGGCGAGGGCGATGACGACTTCGGCGAGGCTGATCGCGCCGAGGCGGGCCACCCTGCGGCGCGCGGCGTTCCGTCGCCTCGCCACCGTCCGGCCGCGTCCGGCGGAGCGGAACCGGCGCACGAAGTCGGGGTCGTCGGCGGCAAGCCGGCGCTGGATGTCGCGCAGCGCTTGGCGTTCGGCGTCACTGAGCACGACACACCTCCTGGTGCCTCGCAGAGATTAATATCGTAACACGATAGACCGGCGCGTGGCCGGGGTGATCGCGCCGCGCACCGCGACGCGTGGTGCGATGAGCGCATGACCGGGGACGAGGAAGGTCTCGACGCGGAGCCGTTGACCAAGCAGGACTTCGAGGCGCTGGCCCGCTTCCGGTTCGCGATCCGCCGGTACCTGCGGTTCAGCGAGGAAACCGTGCGGGGTCACGGCCTCGCTCCGCAGCAGTACCAGCTCCTGTTGGCGCTCAAGGGTTTCCCCGGTCGCGAGTGGGCGGCGGTGGGCGAGCTGGCCGAGCGCCTGCAGCTGCGCCACCACAGCGTCGTCGAGCTGGTCAACCGAGCGCAGAAGCAGGACCTGGTGCGCCGCACCCCCGACCCGTCCGACGCGCGGGTAGTGCGGGTCGAGCTGACCGACTACGGGCAGCAGGTGCTCGCCCGCCTCAGCGCGCTGCACCGCGCCGAACTCCGCCGCATGGGATCGACCCTGGCGCTCCCCATCTGGGGCGACGAGTGACCTCGGGTCGGGGCGGGGCCGGGCACTCCGGTTACGGTGGGTCGTCGTCCGGGACAAGGGGTGGAGCATGGTGCGGTTGGACCGCCTGGCGAACGTGCTGGGTGGCTACGGTGTGAGGCTGGCCTGCTGCCCGGTGCCCCGGTCGACGGAACTGCGCAGCGTGGTCATGCACGAGTCGACCGCCGCCCGCGCGGTGGGCGGTGACGTGTTCCTGGCCGTCGGCGCGGGCTCGGTGGGCGAAGCCCTGCGGTGGGCGGTGGCGGCACGGGCGAGCGTCGTGCTGATCCACGGTGACGCCGAGGTCGAGCGCGAGGCGACGGCGGTCGGCACGAGCGAGGGCGTCGCGGTCATGGTGGTCGACCCGGCGGTGTCGTGGAGCCAGCTCGCCGGCGTCGTCTACGGGCTGGTGCTGGAGGGCCGGGAGACCGAGTCCGGCCGCGGCCCGACCGACCTGTTCGCGCTGGCCGACAGCCTGGCGGGCGCGGTCGGCGGCGCGGTGACCATCGAGGACCGGCTGTCGCGGGTGCTGGCGTACTCCAGCTCGCAGCAGGGCGCGGACCCGGCCCGGCTGGCGACGATCCTCGGCCGCCAGGCCCCGGACGGGTTGCGCGAGCTGTTCGAGGAACGCGGGGTGTTCGCCTACCTGGCGTCCTACGACGAGCCGCTGTTCGTCGAGGAGGACCGCGAGCACGGGCTGACCGGCCGGATGGTGGTCGCCGTGCGCGCGGGGCGTGAGCTGCTCGGCTCGGTGTGGGTGACGTGCGGCAGCCCGCTCACCGGGGTCCGCTGCACGGCGCTGGCCGACGGCGCCCGCACGGTCGCGCTGCACCTGCTGCGCTCGCGCGCCAGCGCGGACCTGGAGCGGCAGGTCGAGTCCGACCTGGTGATCCGGCTGCTGGAGGGCACGGCGGACGCGGCGACCGTCGTCAGCAGGCTCGGGCTGCCGCCGGGACCGCTGCGGGTGATCGCCGTGCGCGCGCACATCGCCGCCGAGCGGCACGCCGCCCTGCTGCTCGCCTTCGAACGGGCCACGACGGGTTTCGGCTGGTCACGGCCCGGCCGCAGCACCCTGGCCGGCAACACGCTCTACACCGTGCTGCCGGGCGAGCAGGTGACGGCGGCGCGGGAGTGGGTGGCGCTGCTGCGGGCCGCGCTGCCCGCCACCGTGACGGTGACGGCGGGCATCGGCGGGGTCGCC
The DNA here is from genome assembly GCF_042678885.1 of Saccharothrix hoggarensis. Lineage (GTDB taxonomy): Bacteria > Actinomycetota > Actinomycetes > Mycobacteriales > Pseudonocardiaceae > Actinosynnema > Actinosynnema hoggarensis. The sequence continues at coordinate 7,084 of NZ_JBHTLK010000250.1, read as the reverse complement.
GCGGCGGACGACCTGCCCGCCGGCAGGCAGGAGGCCGACGAGTGCCTGGCGCTGCACGAGGCGCGCTCGCCGGACACCGTGCCGCCCGCGTACGACGAGTCGTGGGACGACATCCTGCTGCAACGGCTGCGGGCGGCGGCGCGGACCGGGCGGACCCCGGCGCGCGGGCCCCTGGCGGAGCTGCGCCGGCACGACGCGGTCAACGGCACGCACTACGTGGCGACGTTGCGCGCGTGGCTGGAGGCGCAGGGCGACCTGGCGCAGGCGGGCGACCGGCTCGGCGTGCACCCGAACACCATGCGGTACCGGCTGCGGAAGATGGCCGAGGTGACCGCCCTCGACCTCGACGACCCGCGCAAGCGGCTCGCGATGATCATCGACCTCGCCGCGACCGACGACCAGGCCGACGACGAGCCTGCGCGCGGCTGACGGCTGGCGTCCGCGCGGTCGCCGTTCCGGCGGTCGCCGTTCGCGCGGTCGGCATTCGCGCGGCCGCCGTTCGGAGCGACTGTCGTTCGGAGCGACTGTCGTTCGGAGCGGCTGTCGTTCGGAGCGGCTGTCGGCAACCGACAAGATCGACCCCTCCGATTGTCCGTCACGGACAACAGCCCGGTGCCCCGCCCGAGCCATGCTGGCTTCGACAGGCGGTACCGAACGCGGAGGTGGTCATGGTCGACGTCGAGCGCATCGACGGCGGACCGAGGTCGGCGGTGGTCGTCGGCGCGGGCATCGTGGGCCTGTCGACGGCGTGGTTCCTCCAGGAGCGCGGCGTCGAGGTGACGGTGGTCGACCGGACCGGCGTGGCCGCCGGCGCGTCCTGGGGCAACGCCGGGTGGATCGCGCCCGGCCTCACCATCCCGCTCAACGAGCCGTCCGTGCTGCGCTACGGCCTGCGGTCGCTGCTCAGCCCGACCGCGCCGCTGCACATCCCGCTGACGTTCGACCCGGGGCTGTGGGGCTTCCTGGCCCGGTTCGCCGCGCACTGCCGCTGGTCGTCGTGGACGGAGGCCGTGCGGGCCAACGTGCCGCTCAACGACGAGTGCGCCGAGGCGTTCGACGTGCTGACGGCCAACGGCGTGGACGCGACCGTGGTCGACGGCCCGATCACCGCCGCGTTCGCGACGCCGAAGCACGCACAGGGCCTGCTGCGGGAGCTCAGCCGGATGGCCGCCGCCGGGCAGCCCGTCGACCACGTCGAACTGGACGTCGACCGGCTGCGCGAGCACGTGCCCCTCGCGTCCTCCGCGCTCACGGCGGGCGTCCGCGTCGACGGGCAGCGGCACATCGACCCCGGCGCGTTCGTGCGGGCGTTGGGACGGGCGGTGGTCGCCCGCGGCGCCACGATCCGCGTGTTCGAGGCCGCCGACGTCCGGACGTACAGCAAGGGCGTCACCGTGCACCCCCGCTCCGGCAAGGCCGTGGCGGCCGACGTCGCGGTCGTCGCGACCGGCGCGTGGCTGTCCCGGTTGGCGACCCGGTGGGGTGTCCGGGTGCCGGTGCGGGCCGGGCGCGGCTACTCGTTCACCGTGCCGGTGGACCGCCCGGTGCCCGGCCCGGTCTACCTGCCGGACGTGCGGGTGGCGTGCACGCCCTACCGGGGCGCGTTGCGCGTCGCGGGCACGATGGAGTTCCGCGACCCCGACGCGCCCGGCGTGCCCGCGCGGCTGGAGGCGATCATCGCGTCGGCCCGGCCGCTGCTCGACGGCGTCCGCTGGGACGAGCGCACCGACGTGTGGGTCGGCCCGCGCCCCGTCACGTCGGACGGTCGGCCGCTGATCGGCGCGGTGCGCGCGCCCGGCGTGTACGTCGCCGGCGGGCACGGCATGTGGGGACTGGCGCACGGTCCCGTCACCGGGCGGCTGCTGGCGGAGCAGATCACCACCGGCAAGCAGCCGCAGGCGTTGCGCCCGTTCGACCCGTTGCGCTGAGCCGCCGTGGACACCGCGGATTCCCGGCTCACCGGGGCGGAACGGGACGAGCTGGCCTGGCTGCGGTCGGAGAACGAGCTGCTGCGCGTGCAGCGGGACATCCTGCTGCGCATCGCGACCGACTACGCCCGCGACGTCGACGACATCCTGCGCCTGCGCACCACCGACCGCTGACCCCGGCTGTCACGAGCCCACCAGCCACCCTCCGTCCGCGGAGCCGGCGTCGACCAAGACCCGGCGACGCGGACACCCCCGCCGTCAGGGCGTCCCGCCCCTCCCCCGGCCGCCCTGACGGCACCCCGCCCGAACCCGCCGACCTCCGAGGCCACCATGACCAGCACCCGCGGCGTCTGGCTGACGCCCCAGGCCCACCGACGGCTGGAGGACGAACTCGCCGCCCTCCTCGCGGCCGACGCCGGCCCGCCCGCCGAGACCGACTCCACCACCGACGACGACCGCGTGGTCGCCCGGAGGCGTCGGCGCGAGCGCATCCGCGAGATCCGCGACCTGTTGCGGCACGCCGTCGTCGGTCAGGACCCGCCCGACGACGGGATCGCCGAACCCGGCATGGTGCTGACGGTCCGCTACGACGACACCGGCGAGACGGAGACGTTCCTGCTGGGCCTGCGGGCCGCCGAGCACGGCGACATCGAGGTCTACTCCCCCGACTCGCCGCTGGGCACCGCCCTCACCGGCGCCCGCCGGGGCGACCGGCGCGCCTACCGCGTGCCGAACGGCGACCTGGTCCGCGTGACCCTGCTGGACGCCGTCCCCCACGGCCACCACCGAACCGCCCCGCCCGCGCGGGAACCGCTGACGGGACAAGGGAACTAGACTCGCCGGCGGAGCGGAGGTCGGGCCGATGACGGGCAGTGGTGACGGCGAACCGGCGGCCGGCGTGACACCGGACGGCCCGGCGACGGCGCGGCCGGCGGCAGGCGAGTGCGTGGAACCGATGGCGGCCCCGTACGTGCCGGGCGAGCGCGGCGAACCGGCGGCGGTCCGGCCCGCGGAGGGCGAGCGCGTGGAACCGGTGGCGGCCCGACCCATGCGTGAGGAGGGCGGCGACCCGGTCTGCTGGCTGTCCCGCGTGTGCCCGGAGTGCGGGCTGTTCCTCGAATCCGAGCCGCCGGCGGCGTGCGAGCGCTGCGGTGCGGAGGTCCCCGCCGGCTAGCGCGGCGGGGTGGGCGCCGTCAGCCTTCGAGGTGGGCGGTGAGCGGGACGGAGGTGTCGGCCAGCCGGCGCGGGTCGACCGGTCGCCGCCGCCGGATCAGCTCCTGGACCTCGCCGATGCCGGCGTCCCACAGGTTGACGTGCATGCCGGCCACCAGCTCGTCGCCCGCCAGCCAGAACGCGTGGAACGCGAGGCCGGGCACGTCTCCCCTGGTGACGACGCGGTCGTAGCCGCCGGGCGGGAACCAGCCGGCGAACTCCAGCCCGAGGTCGTACTGGTCGGAGAAGAAGTACGGCAGCTCGTCGTGCGCGATGTCCTCGCCGAGCATCGCCCTGGCCGCGGACTGGCCGCCGCTGATGGCGTTGGCCCAGTGCTCCACGCGCAGCCGCCGTCCGTAGCGCGCGCTGGGGATGCTCGCCACGTCGCCCACGGCGTGGATGTGCGGGTCGTCGGTGCGCAGCGCGCCGTCCACGACGACGCCGTCGTCCACGGTGAGGCCGGCCGCCTCCGCCAGGTCGGTGTTCGGGCGCGCGCCGACGCCGACGACCACCGCGTCGGCGGGCAGCTCGTCACCGTCTGCGGTGACGACGGCCGAGACCCGCCCGCCACCGCGGAAGCCCGCCACCGCCGTGCCGAAGCGGAACTCGACGCCGTGGCCGCGGTGGACGTCGGCCAGCACGCCGCCGACCTCCGGGCCGAGCACGGCGTGCAGCGGGGTCGGCGCCTGTTCCACGACGGTCACCTCGCAGCCGCGCGTGCGTGCCGCGGCGGCGACCTCCAGGCCGATCCACCCGCCGCCCACGATGACGATCCGCCCGCCGCGCTCCACCGCCTCGCGCAACCGGTCGGAGTGGCCGAGGCGGCGCAGGTAGTGGACGCCGTCCAGCTCCGCGCCGGGCACGCGGAGGCGGCGCGGCGACGCGCCCGTGGCCAGCAGGAGCTTGTCGTAGCCGAGAGACCGGCCGTCGGCCAGCCCGATCCGGCGGGCGGCCCGGTCCAGCGCCGTGACGCGGCAGCCGAGCAGCAGCTCCACGGAGTGCTCGCCGTACCACTGCTCCGGGAACACGTCGACCGCCGCGCGGTCCTGCTCGCCGAGCAGGTAGCCCTTCGACAGCGGCGGGCGTTCGTAGGGCCGCTCGCCCTCGTCGCCGACCAGGACCACCCGGCCGGTGAAACCCCGCTCCCGCAACGCTTCCGCCGCCTTCGCGCCGGCCGGTCCGGCACCCACGACGACGAACACCTGTTCCGCGCCCATGACCTCTCCTCGGGACTCACCCGTTGACGCCCGCGAGGGCGAAGAACTCGTGCCGCGACCGACCGTCCTCGCGCAGCGCGCCCAGCAACGCCGACGTCACCGTGCTGGTGCCGGCGGCACGCACGCCGCGCAACGACATGCACAGGTGCTCGGCCTCGATCACGACGCCGACGCCGCGTGGCGCGAGGTGCCGCTGCAGCCAGTCGGCGACCTGCTTGGTCAGCCGTTCCTGCACCTGCAGGTCGCGGGCGAACAGCTCGACCACGCGGGCGAGCTTCGACAGTCCCAGGATGCGCTCGCCGGGCAGGTAGCCGACGTGGGCGACGCCGTGGAACGGCAGCAGGTGGTGCTCGCAGAGCGACTGCACCGGGATGCCGCGCGCGAGCACGAGCTCGTCGTAGCCCTCCTCGTTGGGGAAGGTCGTCAGGTCGAACTCGCGCGGCGTGAGCAGTTCGACGTAGGCGTGCGCGACCCGTTTCGGGGTGTCGGCCAGGTGTTCCGACCCGGGGTCTCGACCCAGGGCGACGAGCAGGTCGGCGACGGCCCGTCGGGCGGCCTCGACGTCGACGCCGCCGCGCCCGTGGACCACTTGCAGCTGCGGGTGCACGGCGCGCCTCCTTCTATCGACAACTTCAGCTAACCTTAGAAGGCTCGACCTAATTTCGTCAACAGAAGTGGATTTTAGAGATGGCCGAGGGCGACCAGCCGCGGACGTCGCACGTCTCCGCCGTCGCGGCGCTGGACGAGCCGACCCGACGTCGGCTCTACGACTTCGTGGTGCGCAGCCCTGCGGCGGTGAGCCGGGACGAGGCCGCCGAGGCGGTGGGCGTCCCGCGCACCACGGTCGCGTTCCACCTCGACCGGCTCGTCACCGAAGGGCTGCTGGAAGTCGTGCGCGAACGCCGCACCGGGCGCACCGGACCCGGCGCGGGCCGGCCCGCGAAGCTCTACCGGCGCTCGGCCGAGCAGATCGCCGTCTCGCTGCCCGACCGGCGGTACGAACTGGCCGGGCACCTCCTCGCCGACGCCGTGCAGGAGGCGGCGGACACCGGCGAGTCACCCCGCGCGGTGCTCGACCGGCGGGCCCGCGAAGTGGGCCGTGAGCTGGGACGATCCGCCCGCACCGACGACCCCGGCCCGGTCGCGGCGCGGCACGCGTTGGAGCGGTTCGGCTTCGAGCCGCGCACCGAGGACCGTTCGATCGTGCTCGGCAACTGCCCGTTCCACAGCCTGGTCCAGCAGCACATGCGACTCGTGTGCGGCATGAACCTGTGCCTCCTCGACGGCCTCCTGGACGGCCTCGCCGACACGGGGCTGGTCGCGCGGCTCGTCCCGGCGCCCGGCCTCTGCTGCGTCCGCCTCGACCCGGAGGACCAGCCGACCGGGTGACGTGCCCGGCGCCGTCCGGGTCCGCAGGGCGGCGTGACGGCTACCCCCGCCGGCGGAACGCGGTGCGGGCGGCGGCCTCGGCCCGCCGCAGGAGCGCGGGCGCTTCGGACAGTCCCCGACCCGTCTCCACGTCGAGGGCGTGGGCCTTGCCGGCGTTGAGGTGCGCGGCCCGGTGGCCGCCGCGCGCGAGGTCGGCGGCGGCCAGTTGGGTCAACGCCTGGGCCTCCAGGGGCCGCAGGTCCGCGGCGTGCGCGAGGTCCAGCGCGGCGGCCGCGTGGAGGGCGGCCTCGTCGGGCTCGTCCTGGGCGCGGTAGGTGGCCGCCAGGCCGATCAGGGCGTCCACCTGACCGCGCAGGTCGCGGGACCGGCGCTCGGCGGCCAGGGCGTGGCGGTGCAGGGCGATCGCGCGGTGCGGCCGGCCGGTGTGGCGGTGGGCCGTCGCGGTCGTGTTGCGGGTGTCCACCTCGGTCGTGTGGTCGCCCTCGGCCAGCGCGGCGGCGCGCCCCAGCAGGACGTGCGCCAGGCGGTGGTCGCCCTGCGCGAGGGCGAGGCGGGCCCGGAGTTCGTGGCAGCGGGCCAGTTCGTGGTCCACCCCGGTCGTCCGGATGTGGGCCTCCGCGCGGTCGACGAGTTCCTGCGCCCCCGCCAGGTCCCCGGTGTGGAGGTGGGTGTCGGCGAGGAGCAGCAGGCCGATCCCGCGGGCCCGCTCGTACCCCGACTCCTCCTGCATGGCCAACGCCCGCGTCAGGTGCTCGACGGCCTGGGCCGGGCGGCCGAGGCCGAGCGCGGTCGAGCCGAGGTTGAGCTGGATCATCCCCGCGTGCCCCAGGCACTCGGGCGCGCCGACTGTGACCGCTTCGGCCCGGACCAGGTAGTCGAGGGCCGTCCTCAGTGGACCGGTGTAGTAGTAGAGGACGCCGAGGTTCATCAGGCCGCCCGCCTGGCCGAGCCGCCAGCCCGCGGCGGTGGCGGCGTCGATCGACGCGGTGAAGTGGTCGGCCGCGGCCGTGTAGTCGCCCCGGGTCAGGCCCAGGATGCCCGCGCTGTTGTGCATCGCGGAGGACGGCAGCGGGTCCGTCGCGGTCGGGAACGCCGCTTCCAGCACGGCCGGCCAGTGCGCCGTGTTGCCGCGCAGGAAGAGCCCCTTCAACGCGTCGGCGAGGCACCACGCGGCCCACGTCGGCCCGATGTCGGCGGCGGTGCGCACCATCGCGGCGACGTTGGCGACCTCGGCGGTGAGCCAGGCGGACGCGGTGGCGGCGTCGGGGAACGCCACCGGCTCGCGCGGCGCCCACGGCGCGTCGGGGCGGGGGAGGCGGTGGCGGCGGCGGTGCAGCG
>NZ_JBHTLK010000249.1:0-9745 GCF_042678885.1 Saccharothrix hoggarensis | reverse complement strand
GAACCGGCCGCTCCCGCGCAGCCGCACCACGGGCGCGGCCAAGCCGAGCAGCGCGGCGAGCTGGTCGGCGGGCTCGGCCTCGCCGAAGAACCGGACGGTGACGTGCCAGCGGTCGGGCCGCACCCAGCGGAGCCGGGGGTGCGCCAGGCGGAGCGGGGCCAGGGCGTCCAGCAGCTCGTCGACGACGTCGGCGGGTGGGAAGAGGGCGGAGAAGAGGCTCAACGCCCGACCGTCAGCGTTCCTTGCTCGCGCGGCGCAGCAGCTCCGCCAGCGCCGGGAAGTCCTCGCCCAGCACGTCGGCGGCCTGCGACAGCTCGCGGCGGTCGGCGACGCGGCGCAGGACCGGGAACACCACGGACACCTCGTCGTCGGCTCCGTTGACGGGGAACGAGTCGCGGCTCACCGTCGGCTTGGACAGCCGCACGTCCTCCAGCGCGCGCTGCAACGCCTCGGGCGCGCCGGTCGCCACGTCGGCGGTGAGGACCTTGCGCTCCAACATGATCATCCGGGCGAGCACGGAGGGGTTGCCGATCTTGGCGCGGCGGCCGCTCATCACCTGGCTGAGCATGGGCGCGCTGATGCCGAGCACGTCGGCGAGCTGGGCCTGCGAGACGTTGAACGCGACCACCAGCCGGCGCACCCGGTCGCCCAGGGGTTCCCCGTACCACTCCCGCTGCAACGCGAGGTTGCGCTGGACGATCTTGTGGTCCTCCACCTTCGCCTCTCCCCTGACCGCTCGACCTGCCAGGCATCCTGCCAGGTCGCCCGGTGTCGCACGGCCGGTTCCACCCACCTGGTTCAACGGTTCAGGCGCCGTCGTCGCCGGCCAGGATCTCGCGGGTCGTGGCGACGTCGCGGTGCATCTGCTCCAGCAGCGACTCGACGCTGTCGAACTTCTCCATGTCCCGCAGCCGGTGGACGAAGTCGAGCGCCACCCGCTGCCCGTAGAAGTCCTCGTCCACGTCCAGCACGAAGGCCTCGACGCGGCGTTCCCGACCGCTGAACGTCGGGTTGGTGCCCACGCTGACGGCGGCGCGGAGCCTCCTCCCGCTGCCGTGCACGAACCAGCACGCGTACACGCCGTCCGCGGGCACGGCGGCGAAGCGGGTCGTGGACAGGTTCGCCGTGGGGAAGCCGAGTTCCTTGCCGCGGCCGTCGCCGCGCACCACGATGCCCTCCAGCCGGTGCGGCCGGCCCAGCGCGTGGGCGGCCGCGGCCACGTCGCCCGCGTCGATGCACGCCCGGATGTACGTCGACGAGTACGTCACGCCGTCGTCGGTCACCAGATCCGCCCCCTCGGTCACGAAACCGAACCGCTTGCCCAGCGCGCGCAGCAGGTCCACGGTGCCCGCCGCCTTGTGGCCGAACGTGAAGTTCTCCCCCACCACGACGGCCGCCACGTGCAGCCGGTCCACCAGCACCTCGTGCGCGAACTCGTCCGCCGGCGTGCGCGCCACCTCGGCGGTGAACGGGATCACGCAGAACACGTCCACCCCCAGGCCCTCGACCAGTTCGGCGCGCCGGCGCAGGCTCGTGAGCTGGGCCGGGTGGCTGCCGGGCCGCACGACCTCGGACGGGTGCGGGTCGAAGGTGATCAGGACGCTCGGCACGTTCCGGTCGCGCGCGAGCTCGACGGCGCGGTTGATCAGCGCCTGGTGCCCGCGGTGCACCCCGTCGAACACGCCGATGGTCACGACGCAGCGGCCCCAGCCGCCCGGTAGGTGGTCCAGCCCTCGCCAGCGTTGCACGCCGGCAAGCCTACGGGTTGAGGTTGACGTCCCGTCCGGCCTGGTGGACGGTGCCGCCGTCGCGCGCGATGGCGGTCTGGTTGACCGTGCTCGGCGAGTTGACGGAGATCGAGTCGACGTCGCCCACCTGGAGCACGGGACCGGCCACGTCGCCGCGGATCACGTTGCTGACCGACGACCTGGGCGCCGGCGGCTCGGCGGCCGGCGGCTTCGGCGCGGCTCTCGGCACGCGCAGCGCGATGACCACGCCCAGCGCCGTGAGCAGCACGACCGCCACCCACGCCCACGGGTTCGTGCCGCCGTCCGTGGCCAGGTTGATGGCCACCCCGGTGGCCGACGTCACGACACCGGCCGCGGCCGGCCAGACCCATCTCGCCATGCGCTCCAAGGTAGGCCCTAGCCCGCCGGCGTGAGTACCACCAACGGCTTGGCCACCGCGCCCTCGTCCTTCGCCAGGGCGACGACGTGGCCGTCGGGGCCGAACACGCCGTACGTGCCCGCCAGCCCGCCGGCGGCGAGCCGCTGGCCGTGCGACAGGGCCACCGCCTCGCGGGGCGCGATCTCGCGGCGCGGGAACGCGGTCGAGACGGCGGCGTCGAGGTCCAGCGACAGGCCGGGCGACTCCTCCAGCTGGTCCAGCGTCTTGGCGACGCGCAGGTCGAACGGGCCGACGCGGGTGCGGCGCAGGGCCGCCAGGTGCCCGCCGACGCCGAGGTCCGCGCCCAGGTCGCGGGCCAGCGCCCGGACGTACGTGCCGGACGAGCACTCGACCATGACGTCGAGCTCGGTGGCGTCGCCCTCGCGCCGGATCGCCAGCACGTCGAATCGGTGCACGGTCACCGGCCGCGCCGGGATTTGCACGTCCTCGCCGGCCCGCACCCGCGCGTACGCCCGCTTGCCGTCGATCTTCACGGCGCTCACCGCGCTGGGCACCTGCTCGATCGCGCCGGTCAGCTTCGCCACGCCGGCCCGGATGGCGTCCTCGGGGACGTCGGACGCGTCGGCCGTGGACAGCACCTCGCCCTCGGCGTCGTCGGTCGTGGTGGCGGAGCCGAGGCGGATCGTCGACAGGTACGCCTTGCTGTCCAGCGCCAGGTGGCCGAGCAGCTTCGTGGCCCGCTCGATGCCGAGCACGAGCACGCCGGTCGCCATCGGGTCGAGCGTGCCCGCGTGCCCGACCTTCCGGGTGCCGAGGATGCGGCGGACCCTGGCCACCACGTCGTGCGAGGTCATGCCGTCGGGCTTGTCGATGACGACGAGGCCGGGCGGGACGGGGACGGCGGTTCGGGCACGAGAAGATGCGGACACGGTCGAGGATCCTAAGCCTCGACGAGGGTCCGGCTGTCCGCTCGGCCGGCGACGACGTCCCAGCGCCTGCGGCGCAACTGCACCGGGACGGTCTCGCCGCGCTCCTCGGCCGCGAACACGGCGGCCCGCGCGCGACGCCACCACACGACCGTGCGCCACACGCCGAGCAGCATCACCGCGACCACGGAAAGGAACGCGATCCGGTACGCCTGGGGAGCCGCCACGACCGGCTCGACGACGTCCAGCAGCACGCCCACGGCGAGCGCGGTGAACGTGATCGCGCCGAACCCGCCGACGTTCGCCACGCCGGTCGCCGTGCTCACCCGGTGCAGCGGGTTGTAGTCGCGCACCAACGCGAACGCCACGCCCGACACCGGGTTGCCCACGGCGAGCACCGCGAACAGCAGGTACAGCGCCGGCGTCGGCAGCACGCCGCCCGGCCAGCCCAGCAGCACGGCCCAGCAGACGACGGCCGTGGCGAGGTACCAGCCGACGATCGGCATCCGCCACTCCGGCCGGCCGCCGATCACCGTGCCCAGCACCGGGCCGACCACGATCGCCACCAGCACCAGCGTGCTCAGCACGGCGGACGCCGCCGGGCGCGACAAGCCCTGCGCCTCGACCAGGTACGGGAAGCCCCACAGCAGGCCGAGCAGCGCGGGCGTCGACATCGACGTGAAGTGGACCCAGAACCCGAGGCGGGTGCTCGGCTCGCGCCACGCCTCCCGCACCCGTCCGCCCAGGGCGCGCAGCGGCACGGGCTCGGGCGCGGGCGGCACGACGCCGTCGGGCACCTCGCGGACCCGCCACACGACCACCGCCGAGTACACCGCCGTCGCCACGCCCGCGATCAGGAACGTGGCCGTCCAGCCCGCGTTGTCCAGCAGCAGCGTCAGCGGCACGGTCGCGACGAGGTTGCCCGCGCCGCCCAGCGCGGCGGACAGCGTCATGACCAGCGTGAACCGGCGGGGCGGGAAGTGGGCGGCGGCGAGCCGCAGCACGCTGACCCACGTCATCGCGTCGCCGACGCCGAGCACGGCGCGGGCGGCGAGCCCGAGCGGGTACGACCCGGCCAGCGCGAACAACACCTGGCCGGCGCCCATGAGCAGCGCGGCGGCGGTCAGCACGCGGCGCGGGCCGAAGCGGTCCACCAGCAGGCCGGTGGGGATCTGCATCAGCGCGTAGAGGCCGATCTGGAGCACGGTGAACGTGCCGAGACCGGCGGGGCCGACGGCGAAGCGGTCGCCCGCCTCCAGGCTGGCGACGCCCAGCGAGGTGCGGTGGAACAGGGCGGCGATGTAGACGACGACGGCGGTTGACCAGATCAGCCACGCTTGCTTGGTGGCGCGATCGACCGGCAAGGCGGGTCTCCTAGGCTTCCGTGCGGCTGCACTCCCAGTATCGGGAAAAAGTTGCCTAGTGTTAACGATTCCCGGGGTGCCCCTCACCACACCGCGGACCGCTCAGCGCACGGCCCCGACCTGCGCCCACTTGCCGGACCGGGCGCGCGCCAGCCCCAGCACGAGCCGCAGCGCCATGAACGCCGACAGCCCCGTCCAGATGCCGGTCAGACCCCAGCCGAACGCGGCGGACGCCCACACCAGCGGCAGGAACCCCAACGCCGCCGCCACCAGCGTCGCCGTCCGCAGGAACTTCGCGTCGCCCGCGCCGAGCAGCACGCCGTCCAGCGCGAACACCACGCCCGCGATCGGCTGCAGCCCCACGAAGAACCACCAGGCGTGCGGGATCTCGTCCAGCACCGCCCGGTCGGTCGTGAACACCAGCGGCAGCGGCCGGTACAGCGCCGCGAACACGACCCCCAGCAGCACGCCGAACCACAGCCCGTAGCCGGTGACCTGCCAGGCGAACCGCTTGGCCTGCTCACGCCGTTCCGCGCCGAGCGCCGCGCCCACGATCGACTGCGCGGCGATCGCCAGCGAGTCCAGCACCAGCGCGAGGAACGTCCACAGCTGCAGCACCACCTGGTGCGCGCCGACCGCGCCGACCGACGTGCGGGCGGCGACCGACGCGGCCGACAGGAAGCACGCCTGGAACGCGAGGCTGCGCAGCACGAGGTCGCGGCCGAGGCCGAGCTGCGCCCGCATCCGGCGCCGGTCGGGCCGCAGGCTCACCCGCTCCGCGCGCAGCGCCCGGAAGAACAGGCACGCCGACAACGCCTGCGCGACCACGTTCGCCGCCGCCGAGCCCTCCAGGCCCCACCCGGCGCCGTGCACCAGCACCGGGCACAGCACCGCCGAGATGCCGTTGCCGACGAGCACGTACCGCAGCGGGCGGCGGGTGTCCTGCACACCGCGCATCCAGCCGTTGCCGGCCATCGTGACCAGCACGAACGGCGCGCCGAACAGGGCGATCCGCAGCCACGCGACGGCGTTGTCGGCGACCGCGCCCCCACCGGCCAGCAGGCGTGCCGCGGGACCGGCGAACAGCTGCCCCGCCGCGATCACGACCAGGCCGACGGCCAGCGCGAGCCACGTCGCCTGCACGCCCTCCTCGACCGCCTCCGGCCGCCGTCCCGCGCCGAACAAGCGCGCCGTGCGGGCCGTGGTGCCGTAGGAGAGGAACGTCAACTGCGTCGCGACCTGCGTGAACAGCACGCCGCCCAACGCCAGCCCGGCCAGCGGCAACGCGCCGAGGTGGCCGACGACGGCGGTGTCCACCAGCACGTACAGCGGCTCGGCCGCCAGCACCACCAGCGCCGGCGCGGCCAGCCCGACGACCCGCCGGGCCGGTACCCGCTCCTCCACCCGTCCGTCCCCCTCAGCCCGCGGCGCCCGGTCAGGACCCGGCGATCGTCTCCAGCGCGGCGCGCAGCCGGTCCAGCACCTCGTCGGCGGTGCCGGCGGCGGTGAACCCGGACGCCAGGCGGTGACCGCCGCCGCCGAGCAGCTGCGCCACCTCGCGCACGTCCACCTCGCTCACCGCGCGCAGCGACACCGACCACGACGACGGCCGCAGCTCCTTCAGCACGGCCGCCACCTCGGCCTCCGCCGTGGTGCGGACGAGGTCGACCACGCTCTCCACCTCCTCGGGCCGCAGCCCGGAGGCGTCCTCCAGCGTCACGACGGCGTGCACGAACCCCCGCCCGCCCGCGGCCTCGCGCTCCAGCCGGGCGCGGCCGAGCACCTTCGCCAACATCCCGAGATACCCGAACGGGTGAGAGTCCATGAGGGGCCGGGCCACGGCCTCGGCGTCCACCCCGGCCGCGATCAGCCGGGCCGCCACCTGGTGCGTGGTCGCGGACGCGTGCCGGAACGACCGGGTGTCCGTCACCAGACCGGCGTAGACGCAGCGCGCCACCGGCTCGTCCAGCTCGACGCCCAGCTCGTCCAGCAGCCGCAGCACCACGAGCGCGGTCGCCTCGGCCCGGTCGTCGATGACGTTCACGTGCCCGAACCCGGGGTTCGACACGTGGTGGTCCAGCACGACCACCACACCGGCGGTGGACACCCGATCGGCCAACGGCCCGAGCCGTCCGACACTGCCCGTGTCCAACGCCACCAGCACCGGCGGCTCGGCCGGCACCTCCGACGCGGGCACCAGCAGTCCCGCGACGTCCAGGCTCCGCAACGTCTCCGGCACCTCGTCCGGCGCGCCGAACGACACGCGCACCGCCACACCGCGGCGGTGCAGGGCCAGGCCCAGCGCCAACGCGCTCCCCAACGCGTCGGCGTCGGGGTTCACGTGGGCCAGCAACGTGACGTCGGTGGCGGTCGAGAGGACACGGGCGGCCGCGGCGAGGTCGGCGCTCAAGTGGTCGGTCAAGCCTGAGTCGTTGCGCACGGCCGGAACGCTAGTCGGCCGCGACGCTAGTCGGCGTCCTCGGGCTCGCGCGGCGCCTTGTACGGGTCGGGCTCGCCCGCGGGCTCCGCGCCGTGCGCGATCCGCGCCACCTCGGCGTCCAGCTCGCGCGCCTTGGCCAGCAGCTCGTCCATCCGACGCGCCTCGTCCGGCACGGTGTCGGTGACGAACGTCAGGGTCGGCGTGAACCGGACGCCGGTCTGCTGCCCGACCATGGTGCGCAGCACGCCCTTGGCCTTCTCCAGCGCCGCCGCGGCGCCCGCGAGGTCCGGCTCGGAGTCGAGCTTCTCGCCGAGCACGGTGTAGTAGACCGTCGCGTCGTGCAGGTCCCCGGTCACCCTGGTGTCGGTGATGGTCACGCGGGCCAGCCGCGGGTCCTTCACCTGGTGCTCCAACGCGGAAGCCACGATCTGCGAGATCCGCTTGGCGAGCTTGCGAGCCCGTGCCTGGTCGGCCACGGCGCTCCCCTCCTGTCGTCCGATGTGCCGCCGCAGAGGGCGGCGTGTGCTACTCGTCCTCCGGCCCGACCAGCCTGTGGCGGGCGGAGAGGAGTTCCAACTCGGGTCGTCCGGCCACCAGTCGCTCGCACGCGGTCAGGACGTCCCTCACATGCTCGGCGTCGGCGGCGACCGCCGCCACTCCGATCAGGGCGCGGCGGTGCAGGTCCAGGTGGCCCGCCTCGGCGACCGACACCTCGAACTTGCGCCGCAGCTCGGCCACGATCGGCCGGACCACGGACCGCTTCTGCTTCAACGAGTGGACGTCGCCGAGCAAGACGTCCAGCTCCAGGGCACCGACGAACACAGATGATCACCAGGTGGTCAGGGGTGCGGGGCCGCCGGTTCCGACGGCCCCGCACCTGGCTGAAGACGATCAGGCGCGCGGCTTCTCGCGCATCTCGAACGTCTCGATGATGTCGCCGACCTTCAGGTCGCTGTAGTTGCCGAGCGTCAGACCGCACTCGAAGCCCTCGCGGACCTCGGTCGCGTCGTCCTTGAACCGGCGCAGCGAGCTGATCGGCAGGTTCTCCTGCACGACGTTGTTGTCGCGCAGCAGGCGGGCCCGGGCGTTGCGCCGGATCTCGCCCGACATCACGAGGCAACCCGCGATCGTGCCGACCTTGGAGGACTTGAAGACCTCGCGGACCTCCGCGCGGCCCAGCTGGACCTCTTCGTACTCCGGCTTGAGCATGCCCTTCAGGGCCTGCTCGATCTCGTCGATCGCCTGGTAGATCACCGTGTAGTAGCGGACGTCCACGCCTTCGCGGTTCGCGAGTTCGGTGGCCTTGCCCTCGGCCCGGACGTTGAAGCCCAGGACGATGGCGCTACCCGCGACGGCGAGGTTGATGTCGCCCTCGGTGATGCCACCGACGCCGCGGTGGATGACCCGCAGCTCGACGTCGTCGCCGACCTCGATCTTCATCAGGGCGTCTTCCAGGGCCTCGACGGTACCCGAGTTGTCACCCTTGATGATCAAGGTGAGGGCGCTGGTCTCCTTCAGCGCGGCGTCGAGGTCCTCCAGGCTGACGCGCTTCCGCTTGGCCGCGTTGGCGGCGTTGCGGCTGCGGGCCTGGCGGCGCTCGGCGATCTGCCGGGCCACGCGGTCCTCGTCGACGACCAGGAAGCTGTCGCCCGCGCCGGGCACCGACGTGAGGCCGATGACCTGGACCGGCCGCGACGGGGTCGCCACCGTGATGTCCGCGCCGTGCTCGTCCACCATGCGGCGGACGCGGCCGTACGCGTCACCGGCGACGATCGAGTCGCCGACCCGGAGCGAACCGCGCTGCACCAGCACCGTGGCCACCGGACCGCGACCGCGGTCGAGGTGCGCCTCGATCGCGACGCCCTGGGCCTCCATGTTCGGGTTGGCCCGCAGGTCGAGCGACGCGTCGGCGGTCAGCAGGATCGCCTCCAGCAGACCGTCGATGTTGACGCCCTGCTTCGCCGAGATGTCGACGAACATGGTGTCGCCGCCGTACTCCTCGGCGACCAGCCCGTACTCGGTGAGCTGCTGGCGGATCTTGGCGGGGTTGGCCCCCTCCTTGTCGATCTTGTTCACCGCGACCACGATCGGCGCGTTGGCCGCCTGGGCGTGGTTGATCGCTTCCACCGTCTGCGGCATCACGCCGTCGTCGGCCGCCACCACGATCACCGCGATGTCGGTCGAGTTCGCACCACGCGCACGCATGGCGGTGAACGCCTCGTGACCCGGGGTGTCGATGAACGTGATCAGGCGCTCGTTGCCCTCGAGCTCGGTCTTCACCTGGTAGGCGCCGATGTGCTGGGTGATGCCACCCGCCTCGCCCTCGGCCACCTTCGCCTTGCGGATGGTGTCGAGGAGTCGCGTCTTACCGTGGTCGACGTGACCCATGACGGTCACGACCGGCGGCCGGATCTGCAGGTCGTCCTCGTCACCGGCGTCCTCGCCGTAGGTGATGTCGAACGTCTCCAGCAGCTCGCGGTCCTCCTCCTCGGGGGACACGACCTGCACGTTGTAGTTCATCTCGGAGCCCAGGAGCTCCAGGATCTCGTCGGACACCGACTGCGTCGCGGTGACCATCTCGCCGAGGTGGAACAACACCTGCACCAGCGAGGCCGGGTTGGCGTTGATCTTGTCGGCGAAGTCGGTCAGCGAGGCGCCACGCGGCAGGCGGATCGTCTCGCCGTTGCCCTTGGGCAGGCGGACGCCACCGACCGACGGCGCCTGCATGTTGTCCATGTACTCCTGGCGCTTCTGCCGCTTCGACTTGCGGCCACGACGCGCCGGACCACCGGGACGGCCGAAGGCGCCCGCGGCGCCGCCGCGTCCACCGGGCCCGCCACCACCGGGACGACCGCGGAAACCGCCGCCGCCACCAGCAGGGGCGCCAC
>NZ_JBHTLK010000248.1:0-9777 GCF_042678885.1 Saccharothrix hoggarensis | reverse complement strand
CGGGTGCGCCGGGGTCGGCGGGTGGCGGGCCGGTCGCACCCGGGTGCGGCGCCCGCGGGGGCGGACCGCGGGGGCGGAAACCCGGGTGTAGAAGTCGGGTTTCGGGCAATCCCCAGGGTCACATCGGCATGTCGCCCAAACGTGGACATCGGGACCGGGTGGGCGGCGAAACGAGGCCCCGCACGGGGTTCACGGCCCGGACCGGCCGGTGGAAGCGCAGGTGAACGGCCGGGCGCGAGTTGTCCACAGGCTCGAAAAGCCGCCCCGACGGGCGAGATCCGCGCCACGATCACCCTGTGCAGCACCCGGGTACAACTCGGCCCACACCCGGGGATTAACCCGGGGACAACTCGGCCTGCCTGTGGACCGAACGGACCATCCCCATAGTTCTCCCCGGGTGCGCCGACTTGTCCCCGGGTGACACCCCGTGCCCATCCACACCTCCAAGTGGGCGACACGCTGCGAGAACAGAGGTTGTCCACACAATCCACAGCCCCTACTGCTGTTGCTGTTGTCTTCCCTTGAAGAGATGAACAAAGAAAAAACAGGCGGTGGTCGAGCCCGGGGACGGACGCTCGGCAGCGCCTTGCCCCGGGGGTCGCCCCGAGGTGACGAAGTCGGCCCCGACGCTCTACGGTGGGGAGCCTCCGCGCCGTGGGTCGGAAGATCCGGCGAGGGACGCGGCTCCCCAACCCCCACCGCAACGCATGCTGTTGTTGGTCATGCCGACTTGAGGAAGGACGCCTCATGAAGATCCGCGTCGAGCGCGACGGCTTGGCCGACGCCGTCGCCTGGGTCGCCCGCAGCCTGCCGTCCAGGCCGCCTGTCCCGGTGCTCGGTGGCGTCCTGCTCGACGCCGGGGCGGAGGACGGCTCCGGCGAGGCGCTGACGGTCTCCGGGTTCGACTACGAGGTGTCCGCCCAGTGCGGCGTCCCCGCCACGATCGCCGACGGCGGCAAGGCGCTCGTCTCCGGCCGGCTCCTGGCGGACATCACCAAGGCGCTCCCGAACCACCCGGTGGAGATCGCGGTCGACGGGTCGCGGATGACGATCTCGTGCGGCAGCGCCCGCTTCAGCCTGCCGACCATGCCGGTCGAGGACTACCCGCAGCTGCCGTCCATGCCGCAGCTCGCCGGGGAGCTGCCCGGCGAGATCTTCGGCGAGGCCGTGAACCAGGTCGCCGTCGCGGCGGGCAAGGACGACACGCTGCCGATGCTGACCGGCGTCCGGCTGGAGATCGGCGAGGGGAAGCTGACCCTCGTCGCCACGGACCGCTTCCGGCTCGCCATGCGCGAGTTCCCGTGGGAGCCGAACGAGTCGCTCGGCGAGGTCGCCGTGCTCGTCCCGGCGAAGACCCTGAACGACTCCGCGAAGACGCTGGGCGCGTCCGGCGCGAAGATCGAGCTGTCCCTCGCCGCGAACGACGGCCTGCTCGGCCTGTCCGGCACGGGCCGCCGCACGACCACCCGCCTGCTCGACGCCGACTTCCCCAAGTACCGCCAGCTGCTGCCCACCGAGCACTCGGCCGCCGCGATCATCGAGGTCGACGCGCTGGTGCAGGCGATCAAGCGCGTGTCGCTGGTCGCCGAGCGCGGCACGCAGGTCCGGCTGGAGTTCGTCGACAGCACGCTGCGCCTGTCCGCCGGCGGTGACGACGAGGGCAGCGCCGAGGAGGAGCTGCCGGTCGACTACACCGGCGAGCCGGTGACGATCGCGTTCAACCCGACCTACCTCCACGACGGGCTCCAGGCCGTCCGCACGCCGAAGGCGCACTTGTCCTTCACCACACCCAGTCGGCCCGCACTGCTGAAGCCGGTGGACGAGGATGGGAACGTGGCGCCGGGCTACCTCTACCTGTTGATGCCCGTGCGCCTGCCCGGCTGATCCACAACGCCATCCACAGACGCTAGGGAAGAGGAACGACCGTGCAGCTCGGACTCGTCGGCCTCGGCAAGATGGGCTTCAACATGCGCGAGCGGATTCGCCGCGCGGGGCACGAGGTGGTCGGCTACGACCGCAACCCGGAAGTCTCGGACGCCGACTCGCTCGCCGACATGGTGGGCAAGCTCGCCGCACCGCGCCTGGTGTGGGTCATGGTCCCGGCCGGTGACATCACCCGGCAGACGATCGCCGACCTCGGCGACCTGCTGGAGCCGGGCGACCTGGTGATCGACGGCGGCAACTCCCGCTTCACCGACGACGAGGTCAACGCCAAGGCGCTGGCCGACAAGGGCATCGGCTACATGGACGCCGGCGTGTCCGGTGGCGTGTGGGGCCTGGAGAACGGCTACGGCCTGATGGTCGGCGGCGACGCCGAGCACGTCGAGCGCGCCATGCCGATCTTCGACGCGCTGCGTCCGGAGGGTCCGCGCGAGGAGGGCTTCGCGCACGCGGGCCGGATCGGCGCGGGCCACTTCGCGAAGATGGTCCACAACGGCATCGAGTACGGCCTGATGCAGGCCTACGCCGAGGGCTTCGAGCTGCTGGAGGCGTCGAAGCTGGTGGAGAACGTGCCGGCGACGATCAAGGCGTGGCAGCGCGGCACGGTGGTCCGCTCGTGGCTGCTGGACCTGCTCGTCCGGGCGCTGGAGTCGGACCCGGAGCTGGACGACCTGCGCGGCCACGTCGAGGACTCCGGCGAGGGCCGGTGGACCGTCGAGGAGGCGATCAAGCACGCGGTGCCCGCGCCGGTGATCTCCGCCGCGCTGTTCGCCCGGTTCGCCTCCCGCCAAGAGGACTCGCCGGCGATGCGCGCGGTGGCGGCGCTGCGCAACCAGTTCGGTGGCCACGCCGTGCAGACCGCCGGTCCCACGTCCGGTTCTGGCTCGACGCAGAGCTGACCCGTTGTACGTGCGGCACCTGCAAGTCACCGACTTCAGGTCGTGGGAGCACGCGGACCTGGCGTTCGAGCCGGGGGTGAGCGTGCTGGTCGGGCGCAACGGCCAGGGCAAGACGAACCTGGTCGAGGCGCTGGGGTACGTGGCCACCCTGGGTTCGCACCGGGTGGCCACGGACGCGCCGCTGATCCGGCACGGCGCGCCGCGCGCGGTCGTCCGCACGGCGGTGGTGAACGAGGGTCGCGAGCTGCTGGTCGAGCTGGAGATCACGCCGGGCAAGGCGAACCGGGCGCGGATCAACCGCGGCCCGGTGCCGCGTCCGCGCGACGTGCTGGGCATCTTGCGCACGGTGCTGTTCGCGCCGGAGGACCTGGCGCTGGTGCGCGGCGACCCCGGCGAGCGGCGGCGGTTCCTCGACGAGCTGCTGACGACGCGCGCGCCCCGGTACGCGGGCGTGCGCGGCGACTACGAGCGGGTGCTGAAGCAGCGGGGCGCGCTGCTGAAGAGCGTGCGCGCGTCGCGGGGTGCGGACCTCGGCACCCTCGACGTGTGGGACGGGCACCTGGCGCGGCACGGCGCGGAGCTGCTGGCCGCGCGGCTGGACCTGGTCGCCGACATCGCGCCGCACGTCGCCGCGGCGTACGCGGAGGTGGCGCCGGAGTCGCGGCCGGCGCGCATCGCCTACCGGTCGAGCCTGGGTGAGGCGTTTCCGGACTCGCACGACCGGGAGGTGCTGGAGGACGCGCTGCTCGCCGAGCTGCACCGGGTGCGCGGGCAGGAGGTCGAGCGGGGCGTGTGCCTGGTCGGGCCGCACCGCGACGACCTCGACCTGGCGCTGGGCGAGCTGCCCGCGAAGGGCTACGCCAGTCACGGAGAGTCGTGGTCCTTCGCGTTGGCGCTGCGCCTCGGCGGGTACGAGCTGCTGCGTGTCGAGGGCGCCGAACCGGTGCTCGTGCTGGACGATGTGTTCGCGGAACTGGATCGCGGCAGGCGGCGGCAGCTGGCGAAGGTGGCGGCCGGCGCCGAGCAGGTGTTGATCACCGCCGCGGTCGCGGAGGACGTGCCGGACGAGCTGGACGGCGCCCGGTTCGACGTTGGCCACGGGGAGGTGCGTCGTGTCTGACCAACTGCCCCAATCGGGTGTGAGCGGCCCCACATCTGGGGACAACCCTGTGGATGGTGTGGATAACTCGCCGGAAAAACCGGACATATCCACAGCCCACGTCACTCCGACGAGTGGATTGAGGGGTGCGGACCTCGCCCGCGCCGCGCTGGAGGCAGCCCGCGCCTCGGCGAAGGAGCGCGGCGCGCGCGGTGTCCGCAAGGGCGGGGCGGCTCCCGCCGGTCGTCGTCGGCGACGTCGCTGGTCGGGGCCCGGCCCGGACGACCGCGACCCCCAGCCGCTGGGCCGGCTGGCCGCCCGGATCGCCGCCGACCGGGGCTGGGCGGAGCGGCTGGCGGGTGGCCAGGTGTTCGCGCGGTGGGGGAAACTGGTCGGTGAGGACGTGGCCGAGCACGCGCAGCCCGTCGCGTTCAGTGACGGCGAGCTGACGGTGCAGGCCGACTCGACGGCGTGGGCGACCCAGCTGCGGCTGCTCCAGCGCGACCTGCTGAAGCGCATCGCCGCCGGGGTCGGCAACGGCGTGGTGAAGACGCTGAAGGTCCAGGGTCCGGCGGCGCCGAGCTGGCGGTACGGCCCCAGGCACGTTCCGGGCCGCGGACCCCGTGACACCTACGGGTGAGCGACGTCAGGGCCGCAGCGGCGATTCTGTGGCGCGATGAGCGCTCACCAGTCGATTTTGACCCCGTGAACGGCCGTCGGCACCCATCTGCGTTCACTTCCGGCCGCCTGTGAGCGAACCAGGGGTGTCCTTGGTGGGTTTCTGCGTCGCTGCCCCGGTAGGATCGAGGGGTAGCGTGACCCCAGCGTCGCCAGGCGACGATCGCAGTCGCTAGAAGTCTGAGGAGACACCGAGCCCGTGGCAGCCAAGAAGAATGAGTACAGCGCGTCTTCGATCACCGTCCTCGAGGGCTTGGAGGCGGTCCGCAAGCGGCCAGGCATGTACATCGGGTCCACCGGCGAACGAGGGCTGCACCACCTGATCCAGGAGGTCGTGGACAACTCCGTCGACGAGGCGATGGCCGGTCACGCCACCGTGGTCGACGTGACGCTTCTGGCCAACGGCGGTGTCCGGGTGATCGACGACGGCCGCGGCATCCCGATCGACATGCACCCGGTGGAGAAGCGGCCCACGCTCGAAGTCGTGCTGACCAAGCTGCACGCCGGCGGCAAGTTCGACAGCGACTCCTACGCGGTGTCCGGCGGTCTGCACGGCGTCGGCATCTCCGTGGTGAACGCGCTGTCCACCGCAGTGGACGTGGAGGTCAAGCGTCAGGGTTTCACGTGGAACCAGCGCTTCGAGAACACCAAGCCCGCGCACGAGCTGACCAAGGGCGAGCCGACCGACGAGACCGGCACGGCGATCACGTTCTGGGCCGACCCGCAGATCTTCGAGACCACCGACTACAACATCGAGACGATCTCGCGCCGCCTGCAGGAGATGGCCTTCCTCAACAAGGGCCTCACGATCATCCTGCGCGACGAGCGCGTGCGGGACGAGGACGCGGTCGCGGACGCCGAGGGCCACGTGGCCGCCGTGCGCGAGCGCACCTTCCACTACCCGGGTGGCCTGGAGGACTTCGTCCGCCACATCAACCACACCCGCGAGGCCGTGCACCAGAAGGTCGTCTCGTTCGAGGCCAAGGGCGAGGACCTCGAGGTCGAGGTGGCGATGCAGTGGAACACCGGCTACACGCCGTCGGTGTACACGTTCGCCAAC
Organism: Saccharothrix hoggarensis; assembly: GCF_042678885.1. GTDB lineage: Bacteria > Actinomycetota > Actinomycetes > Mycobacteriales > Pseudonocardiaceae > Actinosynnema > Actinosynnema hoggarensis. The sequence continues at coordinate 4,100 of NZ_JBHTLK010000248.1, read as the reverse complement.
ACGATCAACACCCACGAGGGCGGCACGCACGAGGAGGGCTTCCGCGCCGCGCTGACCCGCGTGGTCAACGAGTACGCGCGCGACAAGAAGCTGCTGAAGGAGAAGGACAGCAACCTCACCGGCGACGACATCCGCGAGGGCCTGGCCGCGATCATCTCGGTCAAGCTCAAGGAGCCGCAGTTCGAGGGCCAGACGAAGACCAAGCTGGGCAACAGCGAGGCCAAGTCGTTCGTGCAGAAGTCGACCAACGAGCACCTGGCCGACTGGTTCGAGCGTCACCCGAACGAGGCGCGGACGATCGTCACCAAGGCGGTCTCCTCGGCGCAGGCCCGCATCGCCGCCCGCAAGGCTCGTGAGCTGGTGCGCCGCAAGGGCGCGCTGGACATCGGCGGCCTGCCCGGCAAGCTCAAGGACTGCCGCTCCACCAACCCGGAGGAGTGCGAGATCTACGTCGTGGAGGGCGACTCCGCGGGCGGCTCGGCCAAGGAGGGCCGGGACTCCATGTTCCAGGCGATCCTGCCGATCCGGGGCAAGATCATCAACGTGGAGAAGGCGCGCATCGACCGCGTGCTGAAGAACAACGAGGTCCAGTCGCTGATCACGGCGTTCGGCACGGGCATCCACGAGGACTTCGACCTCAGCAAGCTGCGGTACCACAAGATCGTGCTGATGGCCGACGCCGACGTGGACGGCCAGCACATCCGCACGCTGCTGCTGACCCTGCTGTTCCGCTTCATGCGCCCGCTGATCGAGCACGGCCACGTGTACCTCGCGCAGCCGCCGCTCTACAAGATCAAGTGGCAGCGGGCCGACCCGGAGTACGCCTACTCCGACCGCGAGCGCGACGGCCTCCTCCGAGCGGGCCTCGCCGCCGGCAAGAAGATCGGCAAGGAAGACAACATCCAGCGCTACAAGGGCCTCGGCGAGATGAACGCCGCCGAGCTGTGGGAGACCACGATGGACCCGGCCAACCGGGTGCTGCTGCAGGTGACGATGGACGACGCCGCGACGGCCGACGAGCTGTTCAGCGTGCTGATGGGCGAGGACGTGGAAGCCCGCCGCTCCTTCATCACCCGCAACGCCAAGGGCGTGCGGTTCCTCGACGTCTGATCCTCTCCCCGGCCCCTGTTAAGGAAGTAGAACCTTGAGCGAGACGACGCTGCCCCCGGCCGGTGGAGACCGCACCGAGCCGCGCGACATCCAGCAGGAGATGCAGAACTCGTACATCGACTACGCGATGAGCGTGATCGTGGGACGAGCGCTGCCCGACGTGCGCGACGGCCTGAAGCCCGTCCACGTCCGCGTGCTGTACTCGATGTTCGACTCGGGCTTCCGCCCGGACCGCGCCTACAACAAGTGCGCCCGCGTGGTCGGCGACGTGATGGGCAACTACCACCCCCACGGCGACTCCGCGATCTACGACGCGCTGGTCCGCCTCGCCCAGCCGTGGGCGCTGCGCTACCCGTTGATCGACGGCCAGGGCAACTTCGGCTCCCAGGGCAACGACCCGGCAGCCGCCATGAGGTACACCGAGTGCCGGCTCACGCCGTTGGCCATGCACATGCTGGCCGACATCGAGGAAGAGACGGTCGACTTCCGCGACAACTACGACGGCCGCATCCAGGAGCCGACGGTCCTGCCGTCGCGCGTGCCCAACCTGCTCATCAACGGCAGCTCGGGCATCGCGGTCGGCATGGCGACCAACATCCCGCCGCACAACCTCCGCGAGGTCGCCGAGGGCGTCGTGTGGGCGCTGGACAACGCCGAGGCCTCCGACGAGGAGACCCTCGAAGCGATGATCGCCCGCATCAAGGGCCCCGACTTCCCGACGTACGGGCAGATCCTGGGCACGGCGGGCATCGAGGACGCGTACCGCACCGGCCGCGGCTCGGTGAAGATGCGCGCCGTCGTGGAGATCGACGAGGACACCAAGGGCCGCACGATCCTGGTCGTCACCGAGCTGCCCTACCAGGTGAACCCGGACAACCTGGTCGAGAACATCGCCACCCTGGTCCGCGACCAGAAGCTCACCGGCATCGCCAACATCGCCGACGAGTCCAACCGGCGTTCCGGCATGCGCATCGTGATCACGCTGAAGCGCGACGCGGTGGCCAAGGTCGTGCTGAACAACCTCTACAAGCACACCCAGCTGCAGTACTCCTTCGGGGTGAACATGCTGTCGCTCGTCGACGGCGTGCCCCGCACGTTGCGCCTGGACCAGATGATCCGGCACTACGTGAAGCACCAGATCGAGGTCATCGTCCGGCGCACGCGCTTCCGGCTTCGCAAGGCCGAGGAGCGGGCCCACCTGCTGCGCGGCCTGGTCAAGGCGCTCGACCAGCTCGACGCCGTGATCGCGCTGATCCGCCGGTCGGACACGCCCGAGGTGGCGCGCACCGGCCTGATGGAGCTGCTCGACGTCGACGAGATCCAGGCCAACGCGATCCTGGAGATGCAGCTCCGCCGCCTGGCGGCCCTGGAGCGGCAGAAGATCGTCGACCAGCTGGCCGAGATCGAGCTGGAGATCGCCGACTACAAGGACATCCTCGACAAGCCGGAGCGGCAGCGCGCGATCGTGCGCGAAGAGCTGATGGCGATCGTGGACAAGCACGGCGACGACCGGCGCACCCGGATCGTGCCGTTCGACGGCGACGTGTCCATGGAAGACCTGATCGCGGTCGAGGACGTCGTCGTCACGATCACTCGGACGGGTTACGCGAAGCGCACGAAGACCGACCTGTACCGCTCGCAGAAGCGCGGCGGCAAGGGCGTCCAGGGCGCCCAGCTCAAGCAGGACGACATCGTGCAGCACTTCTTCGTGTGCTCCACGCACGACTGGATCCTCTTCTTCACGAACAAGGGCCGGGTGTACCGGGCGAAGGCCTACGAGCTGCCCGAGGCCAACCGCAACGCGCGCGGCCAGCACGTGGCGAACCTCCTGGCGTTCCAGCCGGAGGAGGAGATCGCCCAGGTCATCCAGATCAAGAACTACGACGTGGCGCCGTACCTGGTGCTCGCCACCAAGAAGGGCCTGGTCAAGAAGTCGAAGCTGTCGGACTTCGACTCCAACCGGTCGGGTGGCCTGATCGGCATCAACCTGCGTGACGACGACGAGCTGGTCGGCGCGGTGCTGTGCTCGGCGACCGACGACCTGCTGCTCGTCTCGAAGGACGGCCAGTCCATCCGGTTCCACGCGAGCGACGAGGCGCTGCGCCCGATGGGCCGGGCCACGTCCGGCGTCCTGGGCATGCGGTTCAACAGCGGCGACGAGCTGCTGTCGATGGGTGTCGTCCAAGAGGGTTTGTTTGTTTTGGTGGCGACCGACGGCGGGTACGCCAAGCGCACGCCGATCGAGGACTACCCCGTCCAGGGTCGTGGTGGCAAGGGTGTGCTCACCATCCAGCACGACCGCAGGCGTGGGAGGCTGGTCGGCGCGCTCATCGTCGACGTCGACGACGAGCTGTACGCGATCACTTCCTCGGGCGGGGTCATCAGGACCAGTGCCAAGGAGGTGCGCAAGGCAGGACGGCAGACGAAGGGCGTCCGGTTGATGAACCTCGGCGAGGGGACCACCCTGATCGCGGTGGCGCGCAACGCGGATGAGCCCACCGACGTCACCAGTGGTGACGGGGACGACCAGGCTGAGCCTGCGAACTAGCGCGAACGAGAGGTTGAGGACTGCTCGTGACTCCACCCGAGAAGCCAGAGGACAAGACCGCGGTGATCACCCGGCCCGGTGCCGAGCCGACACCGGCGGACGGCGCCGAGAAGCCGGCGGTCGACGCCTCGGGGGCGTCCGAGCAGCCCGAGGCGCCGGCGGCGGACCGGGACGCCAAGGAAGCGGCCCGGGACGACCACCACGCCGCCGCGCCGCCGCCGTGGCAGCGCGTGACCACCGACGCCCAGTACGCCGAGGCGCAGCAGGTCGGCCCGGACGACCTGATGTCGCCCCCGGAGCAGCAGACCGTCGAGGCGCAGCAGCCGGCGTACCCGGCGAACGACCCGGACACGGTGGCCGTGGCGCGGCCCGTCGTGACCGGCTCGGCCGCGCCCGGCGGCGCCCGCACGCAGGTGAACCTGGGCGCGGCCAACGGCGGTCG
>NZ_JBHTLK010000247.1:0-9824 GCF_042678885.1 Saccharothrix hoggarensis | reverse complement strand
CGGCGGTGGTGCCGGGGTTGCCGGCGGTGCGGCTGCGGGCTGCGTGCCGGGTGCGGGTGCGGTGGTGGGCAGCGGTGGGGCCGGCGGAGCGGTGGCCTGGGCCGTTGCCACGGCGGGTGTGGCGCCGGCGGTGGTGGCCGGTGTGGTGATGGGCAGGGGTGGCACCGGCGGTGTGGTGGGGAGGGTCGGTGCGGCCACCGTGGTGTGTGGCTGCGGTTGGGTTGCGTTCGTCGGTGCCGCGTTGGCCGGTGCGGCGGTGGTGGGGTTCGTCGGAGGTGCGGGCGGGGCGGGCGGTGGTGGCGGTGGGGTGGCGTTGTAGGTGTCGATCTGTTGGTCGACCTGGGCCTTGGCGTCCCACCAGGCTTGTTGGGCCTGGTCCGCCTTGACCCGCTCGGCCTCCAGCGCCTGCTCGACGCGGGCGATCTCGTCGCTGAGCTGCTGCCGCGCCCGCACGGCGGCGTCGTGGCGCTCCTGCGCCTCGACCCGCTGCTGGTCGGCCCGCCGCGCGGCATCCTGGGCGTTGACCAGGTCGGCCTCCGCGGTCGTCACGTCGGTCCGCGCGGTGCCGAGGGTGGTCAGCGCCGTGTTCAGGAGGGTTTCCGCGTCGGTCACCTGCTGCCGCACGGCGGTGGCGCGTTGTTGGGCCTGCTGCGCCGTCGCCGCGGCGACCTGGTGGTCGGCTTGGGCGTCGGTGAGGGCGCGGTGGGCGGTGTCGACGTCGCGTTGCCGGGCGTCGCGGAGGGCCTTCGCGTCGGCGACCTGGGTCTCCAGCACCGGACGCCGGGGGTCGGGGCCCTGCGGCGGGGTGTGGTTGGCCAGGGCTTGCTCGGCCGTGCGGAGGTCGGCTTCGGCGTCGGCGAGGCGCTGGGCGGCCAGGTCGTGGCGGGACCGGGCGTCGGCCACCGCGTCCGCGCTCATCCGCTCGTGCAGCTCGGCGGTCAACCGCGCGTTCTCGACCGTGACGGCGTCCACGCGCAGGTTCGCGAGTTCACCCTGCCGTGTGTCGACCAGAAGATTGGCCTGCTCACGCCGTGACTTCGCCCGCTCCAGCGCGGTCTCCAGCCCCGGCACCACACCGGCCGCGGTGGCCGCGGTGGTCGCGGCGGTGGTCAGTTCACCCGCACGGGTGGCGACGTCGTTGTCCGCACGGGTGATGTCGGGCGCCAGTTCGTTGATCTTCGCGACGGCCGCGTGCCGTGCCGCGTCGGACGCCTCCTCGGCCTTGCGCCACAGCTCCGCCTCGGTCTTGACGGCGTTCTGCGCCTCGGCCAGCGGCCCGTCGAGCGCCTTGCCGAGCACGGCCTCGACGTCGGGCGCGGTCATCCGGACCTCGGCCGAGTCGGGCACGGTCAGGTCGAAGACGGCCACCCCGCCGTTGTCCAGCCGTGCCACGACCCGGTACTCGACGTCGAACGCGACCAGCCCGGTCCGGCCGTCCGCCTTCAGGTTGCCGGTCCGGTTGGCGGACGCGCCGCCGGACACCGCGTCCGAGTTCTCGGTCGCGTGCCGCACCTCGACGCCGCCGGTGTTGAAGTTCACCACGGGATCGGTCGGCTTCGGGTTGGCCGGGTCCTGCGGCTGCTTGAGGCTGAACCCGCCCGCGACCGCGCCCAGCGACGCGTCACCCGTCTCGGTCGACTTGAAGTCGGTCGACGTCGCGGTGACCGACGTGGTCGGGTTCTCCAGCTTCACCCCGTCGCTGACAGCCGCCAGGCGCGGGTTCACCAGCTTGGGGTACACCTCCAGGTCCGCGTGCTGACTGAGCGTCAGCGACGCCTCGTCCAGGCCCACGACCAGCGGCGATCCCGTCATGCCGGGCAAGCCGGGCTGGAGCTGCTCGGAGCTGATCGTGGACAGCAGGGCGTTGAGCGACCCGGTGCCCTTGCCGGTGATGCCCGCGTTCGCGCCGGCGGCGGTCAGCGCCGTCACGGCCACCCGCCGCAGGTCGGTCACGCCGCGCAGGGTCTCGACCGACGAGCCCGGCGGCAGCGTGACGGGGTTGCCGGCGGCACGCCACGCCGTCAGCCGGTCGGGCCGGGCCTCGGCCGCGTCCCGCCGCACGTCGGTCGCCGTGTACGGGGTGCGGGCGGGCGAGCCGGTGGGCGGGGTGACGCGCTGGTTGTCCGCGTGCACCCGGATGCCCATCTCACGCGGTCCGCTGCTCGCGCGGCCGACGACGTGATCGCCCTTCTCCACCACGAGCTCGAACCGGATCGGCACGCCGTACCGGACGGCGGGCCCGGTGCCCGCGCGCAGGTTGCCCGCCTGGTCGGTGGTGGACGTCGTCGTGGACGTGGTCTTGGCACCGCCGATGTTCACGGCGGCGGCCACGCCGGCCGTGCCGGACAGGTTCGGGTTGGCGCTGCCCGGCTGGCCGACGCCCGGCAGCCGCAGGCCGGTGCCCCACGCGGTGGACTTCTCGCGCGTGTCGGCCGTCTTCCGCGCGGTGGCGACGGTGTGCTCCATGTCCACGCCGTCGTTCACGGCGTTGCGGAACACGGGTGTGCCGGTCGTGGCCCGCAGCACCACCTGGAACGTCTCCTTGCCGAACACGCCGGGCTTGTGCACCAGCAGCGGCACGCCGCCGTCCAGCGCGCTGTCCACGAGGGACGTCGCGCCGGTCGTGGACGCCAGGTCGACCAGGCGTTGGAGGTTGTGCATGGAGTCGTCCAGCACCGACTCCGGCAGCAGCTCCGGACCGAGTCGCCGCAGGTCCGCGCGCAGGTCGGGGACCAGGGTGGACAGGTCGGGCATCTCGTCGACGAGGCTGAGGCCGAGCGCGCCCGGCTCGTCCTGCGCGAGCATCCGCGGCGGCTCCATCGAGCCGAACGTCGGCGACGTGTGCCCCGGCAGCGGCGGCAGGAGCCCCATGCCGCGCGCGGTGTCCTCGCTGACGCGCACGAACACGCCGCCGGGCAGCGTCACGACGGAACCGGCCGTCCGCGGCGTGCCCTTGTAGAGGGTGTTGCCGGAACGGGACTCCGCGATGAGCGTGACGTCCGCGTCCATCTGCACGAGCACGGTGCGGGTCTTGGCGGCGGTGACCCGGTTGCGGTCCACGCTGCCCGCGACCTCGTTCGACCGGGTGGACGACCGCGCCCACGGCGTCCACTTGCCCACCCACCCGAGACCGCCCGCGCCCTTCGGGGTCGTCGTCGGCTTCATCGGCACGTTGACGCCGACCGTCGCGTCGACCGACTTGCTGTCGGTCTTGCTCGTCCCGGCCTTGTAGCCGCCGGTGCTCGCGTTCTCCGTGGGCGTCGAGTCCGAGATGGACACCAGGCGCGGGTTGCGCAGCTCGACGGACGTGCCCAGCGCGCCGGTGCGGTCGGTGACCCGGCGGCCGTACTTCAGCGAGCCCTCCTGCATGCCCGTGCGGATCAGCTTCGGCAGGTTCGCCTTGAAGCTCTCCGCGCCGTGCGACTGGTTGATCCGGTTGCGCGATTCCGTGCCCGGCACCGTCAACGACGAGTCGCCGTCCGCGGCCTGGTTCAGCACCCGGATGGCCTCCTCGACCACCGCGTCGGTGTTGACGACGGCCTCGACGTGCAGGATCTCCGGCGCGGCCGGCCGGGGCGCGCTGAGCAGGTCCTTGATCGACCCCGGGTTCGCGATCGGGGTGGCGGTCGGCGTGCCCGGCGCGAACACCGACGGGTCGGAGTCGAGCGTCGAGCCGTCGGACACCCACAGCGTCACCGGGCCCGCGATGGGCGGGAGGTTCTGCGCCACGTTCGCGCCGCCGCCCGTCCGGGCGACCGTGCGGGGCGCCGGCACCTCCCGGAACGGCGAGCCGGGCGTCACCCGCCTGACCCACGCGCGGCTGCGGCTGAACGTCGTGATCTCGACGTCGAACGTGGTGTTGTGGTCGAACACCTGCGCGTCGGCGCTGCCCACGTTGAGCGACGTGCTGTTCACCGTGGGGCCGGCGGTGGTCTTCGCGGTGGTGGAGCTGGAGAACTTCACGCCGGCCTGCGGCGCGGGCGTGAGCGTCGTCGTGCCGGACACCGCCGGGATGACGACCCGGCCCTCCACGCCGAGGTTCCAGCCCTTCTGGGTCGCGGTCGAGCTGTCCAGCCTCGGCCCGGTGGACGCCGAGCCGCGCACGTTGCGGCCGTCGACCTGGCCCACGTGGGTGCCCGGCGCGACGTTCGCCTTGATCCTGATGTTGACGTACTCGTTGGTCGCGAAGCCGCGCTTCTTCAGCTGCACCTGCACGCCCGAGCCCATCAGGCTGTCCATCCGGCCGCTCAGCGCCGCCCGCGAGATCTCCGCGTCGAGCTTGCGCTGGTTGGCCATCAGCTCGACCAGGTCGCCGTGCTTGACGCGGGTGGTGCGCGGGTCGGCGTTCGGCGCGTTCCACGTCGGCAGGAAGCCGCCGAGGCGGCGCAGGGCGTCCTCGACCTGCGTCTTCACCCTCGCCGCCGGCTCGAACGCGCCGACCTTGGCGTTGCCCGCGGCCAGCGACGCCGCCAGGTAGGGCGGTGCGAACCTCGTGCCCGCGGTGCCCGGCTTGGTCAGGTCCGGCGCGGTGCCCGGCGGCACCGGCAGCCCCTGCGCGGCGGCCTCCGGGACGCCGATCCGCTGGTAGGTGGTGACCGGGATGACCACGTTCGCGCCGTTGGGCGTGCGGACCTCGACCTCGGCGGTCACCTTGTAGAGGCCGATCTCGTTCTTGAGCTGGATGCCGGCACGGGTGCTCGTGCTCACGCCCGCCGACGAGCTCTCGGTCGTGCGCGCGGACACGCCGCCGACGACGCCCGCCGTGCCGCCCACCGCGCCGGGGACGATCGCGCCGCCGCCCAGGCCCGCGCTGATGTCGAAGCCGCTCTTGGTCGACGCGCTCACGGCGCCGCTCGTGCCGGACGTCTCGTGGACGCGCAGCTGGGAGTCGTTGGTCGTGCCGACGAGTTCCGCGGTGATCAGGTTCGCCCGCATCTGCAACGCCGACGCGTGCCCGCCGTGCGGGCTCACCAGGTCCGGCGAGGTGACCCACCCGCTGAGCATCGGGCCGAAGTTGTCGCGGATGGACGTCTCGTTGACGAAGTCGAGCACGGTGGTGCGGCCGGGCGAGCCGACCTGCGTGATCGACGGGTGCAGGTGCGCGGCGATGTCGGCGAACGCCCGCGCGGCGTCCAGGCCGGTGACGGCCTCGGGGACGGGGTGCTCCAGCCGCGCGCCCCAGCCCGGCGCGGGGGTGACCGGGGTCAGGGCCGGGTCGGGAGGGGTGAGGCTGGTCAGCTCGTGCGGGATGTGCAGCGTCACGTCCACGTCGCCGGCCGGGTCGCTCGCGACCGTGACCGGTCCGTGCGCCGTGCCGCGCGCGTCGGTGAGCGTGACCGTGTACGTCACCGGGACGGTGGCCCGCGTCGAGTTGTCACCCGAGCGGATGATCCGCTGGTCGGCGGCGGACGTCGTGGTGGTGGTCGACGTGACCGGTCGCGCCAGCGGCGCCTTCGCGCCGAGCGAGCCCGTCACGCCGACGCCCATGCCGGCCGCCGCCGCGACGCCGACGTCGTTGCCGGACGCGATGGTGCTCGTGGCCGACGCGGTGACGCCGCTGTTGGCCGCCATGTCCACCTTGGTCTTGGTCGGCGGGGTGGACGTCGCGGCGGCCTCGTCGACCGGCGTGGTCATCACGGCCTGCACGTGCGCGTCGAACCAGTCGCGGCCCACCTGCACCTGGAAGTGCCTGCCGTTGCCCAGGACCGACTCGAAGTCGCCGGTGATCGCGGACTCGATCGCGTCCACGCCGACCGGCTCGACGCCGGGGCGCCGCGGCAGCAGGCCGTTGACGGCGTCGGTGACCCGTGCCGCGCCGGTGACGTCCCGCGCCGCGACCGAGCCCAGCGCCCGGCCGCTCTGCGCGAACTCCGGCAGGGCGGGCAGCGACGGCAGCAGCGGGCCGGGCCGCGCGGTGTTCAGCGTGGTCAGCGGGATCATCGGCGCGGGCGTCGAGGCGAACGGGTTGCGGAGGCCGGGGAAGTGGGGCGTCTTGTGCGACGGCCCGCCGGTGTCCGCCGCCGGCGGCGTCTCGCGGTCGAGCTGGGCCTCGCTCTCGGGCGTGATGAAGTCCAGCCCGGACCACGTGGCGCGTGCCTCGGGGTCGACCCGCAGGTGGCCGTTGAAGGTGTTGGAGAAGTCGGCCCACGTCGTGTTGGGCGGCCACTTGCCGTTGGCCTTGAGGTGCTTCTCCAGCTGCGACTCGATGTAGCGCGGACCGGTGAGGGAGGCGGCGTTCTTGCTGAGGTCCTTGCCCACCAACGCGGTCTGGACGCTGTAGTCGTCCGGCTTGGGCAGGTTGTCGATCAGGCGTTGCAGGAACTGCGAATCGGGCGGCGACACGATCAGGTTGTTGTTGAACATGCCCGCGTCGTAGAGGTTGTCGACGACCCGCTGCAGGGGCGTCTTGCCCGCGTCGGCCTCGGTGGGCTCCGGCAGCTCGGCGACGTGCCGGTCGAAGGCCTCCTGGTCGCGCAGCAGCGGCGCGAGGAACGGCACGGCCGCGCCGGTGTTGGACATCTTCAGGTCCTGAGGCAGCTGCACCTGGCCCGGCGCGATGTCGACGTCGACGTACGCGCCGCCGCGCTTCTGGAGGATGTGGTAGCGGGCGATGTCGGACGCCAACGCGTACGCGCCCTTCTTCAGAGCCAGGTCCGACAGCTTCTTGGCGTTGCTGTCCAGACCGGGCACGACACTGCCGCCCGGCAACGGGTTCAGCAGCGACCGGTCGACCGGCCGTTGCCCGACGACGCCCGGGAACCGCGCTTCGAGGTCCGCGAGCAGCTGCCGGTTGCCCGGCTTGGCCGCGGCCGACGGGTCCGTCCACAGGCGCAGCTTCCAACCCGACTCGGCCGCCTTCGCCGCCCACTCGGTGATGTTGGCCTTCGCGGCGGGGCTCAGCTCGCCGCCCATCCAGACGAAGTGCAGCTTCTTGGGCACGGTGGCGTCCCGCCCGCCGCCCACGACCGCCGCCGGCGCGTCCGGCTCGTTCCAGCCCCACGGCTCCTTGCGGCCGAAGCCCGCGTTCGGCGACTTGACGTCCGGCGCCGGCACGTCCGCCCTGGTGTCCGGGGCGGTGGTGTTCGGGTTGACCGGGTTGTCCACCCGGCCCGTGTCCGGGTCGACCCGTGACGGCGTCATCACCTCGGGGTTCGGCCCGCGCTTGTCCACCAGCCACAGGTCACGCGGCATGACGTGCGCTTCCGGCTTGCCCGCGTTCGGGCCCATGATGCTGTTGTCGTTCGCGACGCGGCCCTTGCCGACGACCTCGGTCGTGCCGTCGAGGTGCGTGACCGTCTTGCCCGGCGAGTGCTGGAAGATGCTGGGGTTCTGGTCGGGGCGCTCGAAGTAGACGTCGTCGAGGCCGCCCGAGTGCCCGCCGATCTCGTGCGCGAAGTGCACCGGCTTGGCGTCCACGGGCAGTTCGAGCTGGTTGGGGTGGCTGCCCGGCGGGGTGATCGTGATCGTGCCGGTGGCCTCGTCGGGGTTCGTGGTGAACTCGATGTTGACGTTCAGCTGGTCGCCGCGCGGCAGCGCGAAACCCTTGTTCCAGAAGGTGTCGGCGCCCTTCTTGGCGTTGTCCTTGAAGTCCTGGATCTGCTGCGGCGTGAACGCGTCGGTGTTGTTCAGGAAGAGCTTGAACGTGCGGTCTTGCACGACGGTGTCCGGCTTGCCGTCCACGCCCGGGAACGCGATGCGGCGCGCCTCGTAGCCGATCTGGTTGCCCCACGTGGACAGCTCGAACTTCGGGCGGCCGTCCGGGCCGAAGGTGATCCGGCTGTCGTTCGTCAGGCCGCCGACGTCGGCGAAGTGCCGGACCGGCGGGACGTCGCCGCGCACGGCGTCCACCCGGTCGGGGCTGACCGGGGCGGGGTGCTTGGCCCAGGACGTGCCGGGGTCGCCGTGGTCCTTGCCGCTGTGCCGCCAGCTCTCGTCGTTGATGACCTGGTCGCCGTCGGGTCGCTTCGGAGCGGTGGTGGCCGGGTCCGGCGGTGTGGCGCCGGCGGGTGGCGCGTCGGCGGTGGGGAAGTTGGGCGTCTTCGTGGACGGGCCGGTGGCGTCCGGTGGCGGCGTCTCGCGGTCCAGCTGGGCTTCGCTCTCCGGGGTGATGAAGTCCAGGTTGCTCCAGGTGTCGCGTGCTTCCGGGTCGACCTGGAGGTGGCCGTTGGCGGTGTTGGCGAAGTCGGCCCAGGTGGTGTTGGCCGGCCACTTGCCGTTGGCCTTGAGGTGCTTCTCCAGCTGGGACTCGATGTAGCGGGGGCCGGTGAGGGAGGCGGCGTTCTTGCTGAGGTCCTTGCCGACCATCGCCATCTGGACGTTGTAGTCGTCCGTCTTCGGCAGGTTGTCGATCAGCCGTTGCAGGAACGGCGAGCCGGGCGGTGACACGATCAGGTTGTTGTTGAACATGCCCGCGTCGTAGAGCTTGTCCACGACCCGTTGCGTCGGGGTCTTGCCCGCGTCGGCCTCGGTGGGTTCGGGCAGCTCGGCGACGTGCCGGTCGAGGGCTTCCTGGTCGCGCAGCAGCGGGGCGAGGAACGGGACGGCCGAGCCCTTGGTCGACATCTTCGGGTCGGCGGGCAGTTGCACCTGGCCGGGGGCGATGTCGACGTCGACGTACGCGCCGCCGCGCTTCTGGAGGATGTGGTAGCGGGCGACGTCCGACGCGAGCGCGTAGGCGCCCTTGTCCAGCGCCAGGTCGACGAGCTTCTTCGCCTTGCTGTCGAGGGCCGGGACGACGCTGCCGCCGGGGACGGGGTTCAGCAGGGACCGGTCGACCGGCCGTTGCCCGACGACGCCGGGGAACTGCGCTTCGAGGTCCGCGAGCAACTGCTTGTTGCCGGGCGCGTCGGCCGCCTTGGGATCGGTCCAGAGGCGCACCCGCCACCCCGACTCGGCCGCCTTGGCCGCCCACTCGGTGATGTTGGCCTTCGCGGACGGGCTCAGCTCGCCACCCATCCAGACGAAGTGGAGCTTCTTGGGCACCGCAGCGTCCCGCCCGCCACCGACGACGGCCGCCGGCGGGTTGGGGTTGGGGGCCGGCGCGTCACCGGTGGTGCCCCGTGTGGTGTTGGGGGCGGTGGTGTTCGAGGTGTCGGGGGTGGCGGGGAAGTTCGGGACCTTGCGGGTGGTGCTGGGCGGGGCGGTCGGGCCGACCACGGCAACGACGACGTCCGGGGTGAGCGGGGTGACGCCGGTGGTCTGGTTCGGGGTGCTCGCCTGAGGGGGACGGTTCTGCGGGGCCGAGGTCGGGGCCGGGGCCGGGGGTGCCGGCCGTGTGTCGGCGGGCGGGTTCGCCGGCGCGGCGGGGGTGTTGGCCGGCGGGGCGCTCCCGGGTGGGGCGGCCGGGGGCGCGGTGTTGGGCGGAGTGGAGGTGGGGGTTGGTGAGGTCGGCGTGCTCGCGGGCGGCGGAGCAGCCGGAGGCGTGGTGGGCGCGATCGGTTGCGCTGTGGGTGGGGCGGGCGTGCCGGCAGGTGCCTGAGCGGCGGGTGGCTGTGTGGTGGGTGGCTGTGTGGTGGGCGCGGCGGGTGCGGTGACCGGCGGTGCGGCTGCGGGGGTGGCAGGCGCAGGCGGGGGCGTGGTGGGCAGGGGCGGTTGCGCGGCGGGCGGGGCAGGTGAGCTGGCGGGCGGCGCGGCGTTGACGGTGGTGGTTGCGGGTCGTGGCGCGGGCTGGGTGTCGGGCGTTGTCACCCGTGCCGTTGCGGATGGCGGCGGCGCAGGGGTGTTGGGCGAGGTCACCGGGGTCGCTGCGGGCGCGGGTGCGGCGAGGGTGGCGGGTGGCACGGCCGGTGGCGCGGCTGTGACCGGCGGCTTTGCGGCCGGAGGCG
>NZ_JBHTLK010000246.1:0-9944 GCF_042678885.1 Saccharothrix hoggarensis | reverse complement strand
CCGCGGCGGCACGGCGGAACGCGGCCATGACCTCGGCGGCCGTGCCGGGGTCGAGGTGCGCGGTCGGCTCGTCCAGCAGCAGCACCGTCGCCCCCGACCGGACTCGGGTCAGCGCCCGCGCCACGGCGACGCGCTGCCGCTCACCCGTCGACAGCTCGGCGATCGGCCGCGACACCAGGTGCCCGGCCGCGACCGACGCCAGCACGTCGTGGTCGACCCGGCCGGTGGTCAGCTCCAGCTCGTCGGCCACCGTGCGGCCGGCGAACGCGGGCCGCTGCGGCACCCACGCGATGGCCGACCGGTCCACGACCACCGAACCGCCGTCCGGCCGCACGAACCCCAGCAGCACGTCGAAGAGCGTCGACTTGCCTGCCCCGCTCGGCGCGTCGAGCCGGTGCACCTCGCCGGGCCGCACCCGGAAGCTCACCCCGTCCGGCGCGAACCTCCCCCGCCGCCGCACCCGCAGGTCGCGGACCTCCACCCCCTCCACCGGCGGCGACGCGGGGCCGGGCGCCTCGGGGACCGGGACCTCCGCCACCCGCCGCACCGCCTCGACGCCGTCCTCCGACGCGTGGTGCGCCGCGCCCGCCGCCCGCAGCGGCAGGTAGCACTCGGGCGCCAGGATCAGCACCACCAGGCCCGTGACCAGCGTCATCTCCCCCGACACCAGCCGCAGCCCGATCCCCACCGCGATCAGCGCCACCGACAGCGACGCCACGACCTCCAGCACCAGCGCCGACAGGAACGCCACCCGCAACGTCCCCATCGTCGCCCGCCGGTAGCGCTCGCCCACCTCCCGCACGGCCGACGCCTGCGCCGCCGCGCGGCCGAACGCGGTCAGCACCGGCAGCGCCCGCACCAGCTCCGCGAGCCGTCCCGACAGCCGCTCCAGCGCCGACGCCGCCGCGCCGACCCGCGCCGACGTGAACCGCCCGATCAGGATCGCGAACACCGGGATCAGCGGCAGCGTCACGGCGATCAGCACGGCCGAGGTCGGGTCGGTGAGCAAGATCCACCCGCCGACGGCCACCGGCACGACCGCCGTCGTCACAAGCGCGGGCAGGTACCGGGTGAAGTACGCGTCGAGCGCGTCCAGGCCCTTGGTGGCGAGCACCGCCAGCGACGCGGGCCCGCGCGCCACGATCCACGACGGTCCGAGCCCCAGCGCCCGGTCCAGCACCGCCGCCCGCAGCTCCTCCTTCGCGCCCGCCGCCGCCCGCGTGGCCACCGACTCCGCCGCCCACGCCAGCCCGGCCGGCACCACCACCGCGCCGGCGAGCGCCCACAACGACCCCCCGGTCACGAGCGCCGACGCCAGCGCCACGGCCTGCCACACCAAGGCGCACGCCGTCAGCGCGGCCAGCAACGCGCACCAGGCCAACGCCCGGCGCGCCGAGCGCGAGAGCGCGGGCAGCGCGCCGAGCGGGCCTTTCCCCGGCTTCGTGGCGGAAGGGGCTCCGGGGAAGTTCACCGGGTCTGCCCGGAAGGGCCGGACGCCGAAGGGCCGGACGCCGGAGGAACGGACACGGCGGGGATGTGCCGGGTGCCCACGCGCTTGCGGAACACCCAGTACGTCCACCCCTGGTAGACGAGCACCGCGGGCGTGCCGAACGCGGCCACCCACGTCATCACGGTGAGCGTGTACGGGCTCGACGCCGCGTTCGCCACCGTCAACGACCACGCCGGGTCCACGGTGGACGGCAGGACGTCCGGGTACAGCGCGCCGAACAGGGCCGCCACCGCCCCCGCGACGACCACCCCCATCAACGCGAACGCCTGCCCCTCGCGCCGCAGCACCAGCCGCCCGTAGGCGCCCAGGGCGGCCAGCGCCACCACGATCGACGCGCCCCACGTCCACGTCGACCCCGACCTCAGCTGCACGGTCAGCAGCAGCACCAGCAGCGGCAGCAACGCGAACGGCGCGACCTTCAACGCCAGCGCGCGGGCCCGGTCCCGCACCCCGCCCTCCGTCTTGAGGGACAGGAACACGGCGCCGTGCACGAACGCGTACCCCGCCACGGCCACCGCGCCGAGCAGCGTCTCCACCCGGATCGCCGCGAACGGCGAGCCGACGCGGTCGCCGAGGGCGTCGAGCGGCATGCCGAACACCGTCGCCGAGATCAGCAACCCGACGCTGAGCGCGGCGGTCCACGACCCGGCGACGATCACCGCGTCCCACACCCGCCGCCACCGCGCCGAGTCGACCTTCCCCCGGTACTCGAACGCCACCCCGCGCCCGATCAGCGCCAGCAGGAACAGCGTCAGCGGCAGGTACACCGAGCTGAGCAGCGCCGCGTACCAGGCGGGGAACGCGGCGAACGTCGCGCCGACGGCCACCAGCAGCCACACCTCGTTGCCGTCCCACACCGGCCCGATGGTGTTGATCAGCACCCGCCGCTCGGCCTCCGACCGCCCCAGCACCGGCAGCAGCATCCCGACGCCGAAGTCGAAGCCCTCCAGGAACAGGTAGCCCAGCCAGAGCAGGGCGATCACGCAGAACCAGAACGTCTCCACGGCTCCCCCTCTCAGTACGCGAACGACAGGACGTCGTCGCGCTTCCCGGCGTCGTCGTCGGGTCCCCGAGCCGGCAGCACGCCCGCGACGCCGGCGCGGACGTACCGCCGGATCAGGAACACCTCGACGCAGGCCAGCACCCCGTAGACCAGCGTCAAGGCGATCAACGACGTCAACACCTCCCCCGGTGTCGACGACGACACGGCGCGCGCGGTGAACATCCACACCCCGTCCACCCCGCTCGGGTTCGGCACCACCACGAACGGCTGCCGACCCATCTCGGTGAAGATCCAGCCGAAGCTGTTGCCCAGGAACGGGGTCGCGACGCTCCCGAGCGCGAGCCACGCGAACCACCGCCCGCGCGGCACCCGGCCGGCGCGCGTCAGCCACAGGACCAGCAGCCCGGCGCCGGCCGCGATCGCGCCGAACCCGATCATCAGCCGGAAACCCCAGTAGGTGACGGGCAGGTTCGGCACGTAGTCGATCGGCTTGCCCGAGAGCTCGCCGAGCTTCGGGTCGACCGGGTAGTTGGTCCCGTACTTCTCCTGGTACAGCGGCAGCAGGTCCTGGATGCCCTTGACCTCGGTGGTGAAGTCGTTGTGCGCCAGGAAGGACAGCAGCGCGGGCACGGTGACGCTCTTGACGTTCTCGCAGTCGGGCCGCGACACGTCCCCGACCGCGAACACCGAGAACGACGCGGGCGACTCGGTGTGGCACAGCGCCTCGGCCGCCGCCATCTTCATCGGCTGCTGCTCGAACATCAGCTTGCCCTGGAAGTCGCCGGTGATCGCGAGCCCGGTGAACGCCGCCACGCCCACCCACGTGCCGAGCTTCACCGACGCCCGCCACACCGGCCCGTCGTCGCCGCGGCGCCACAGGTGCCACGCGGCGATGCCCACCAGGAACGTCCCGGCGACGGCGAACGCGCCGAACACCGTGTGCGGGAACGCGGCCAGCACGGTGTTGTTGCCCAGCACCGCCCAGATCGACGTGAGCCGCGGCCGCCCGTCGACCATCTCGACGCCGACGGGGTGCTGCATCCACGAGTTGGCGGCCAGGATGAAGTACGCGGACGCGATCGTGGCCAGCGAGAACGCCCACACGCACGCCAGGTGGACCTTCTTCGGCAGCCGGTCCCAGCCGAAGATCCACAGGCCGAGGAACGTCGACTCGACGAAGAACGCGACCAGGCCCTCCATCGCCAGCGGCGCGCCGAACACGTCGCCGACGAACCGCGAGTAGGCGCTCCACGTCATGCCGAACTGGAACTCCTGCACGATGCCGGTGACCACGCCCATCGCGAAGTTGATCAGCAGCAGCTTGCCCCAGAACTTCGTCATCGCGAGGTACTTGCGGTCGCCCGTGCGCACCCACGCCGTCTGCATCACGGCCACGAGCAGCGACAGCCCGATGGTCAGCGGCACCATCAGGAAGTGGTAGACGGTCGTGATGCCGAACTGCCACCGTGCCAGGTCCAGAACTTCCACGGGACGAACGTAGGTCCGGAGGGAGGTCCCGCCTCAGGTACGAGGGTCACCTGTGGACCGGGACCAAGGTCCCGGTGTGCGGCGTCACGCGGGCGGGCGCGCCGGCGCCGGTTACGATGTCCGGGCCAGAGGGGAGTAGTTCCCCCGGGTCACCACGACCGGGGCGAGAGGATCGACACACTGGTCCGCCTTCGCGCGGACCCGGTCCCTCACCCGCTCTCGGGAGCGGGCGAACGAGACCTCCGGCCGGGCAGCGCACCACGCCCGGTCGGGGTCGTGCTGCCTCCGTCCGGGTTCCCATCGGACGTCGGAGGTACCCGTGGCACCCGAACTCATCGCCCTGGCGACGGCTTTCGCCATCGTCTTCCTGGCCGAGCTGCCGGACAAGACCATGGTCGCCACCCTGGTCCTCACCACCCGCTACCGCGCGTGGCCCGTGTTCGCGGGCGTCACGGCGGCGTTCGCGATCCAGTGCGTGGTGGCCGCGACGTTCGGCGGCGTGCTCACCCTCCTACCCGATCGGGTGGTCGCCGCCGTCGTGGCGGTCCTGTTCGGCGTGGGCGCGTTCCTGCTGCTCAAGGAGGGCTTCTCGAAGGACGGCGACGACGTCGACGCGGCCGCCGACGGTCCCGACCGGGTGACGTTCCTCCGGGCCGCCCTGACCTCGTTCGGCGTCCTGTTCGCCGCCGAGTGGGGCGACGCCTCCCAACTGGCCACCGCCGCCCTGTCCGCCCGGTACGAGAGCCCGGTGTTCGTGGGCCTGGGCGCGTTCCTGGCGCTGGCCACCGTCGCCGCCATCGCCGTCCTGGTGGGCCGCAGGATCGCCGCCCGCATCCCGACCCACCTGATCCAGCGGGTGAGCGGCTTCATCTTCGCCGTGTTCGCCCTCTTCGCGCTCTGGCAGGCGGTCACGGGCTGAACCTCACACCAACCCGTCGAGCTTCACCGTCACCGGGAACGGCACCGTGGTGGTGTACTCACCCACCACGTCGCCGGCGTCCTGGTACCCGAACTCGCCGGCGAGGTGACAGGCGACCAGCGAGACCGGCGGGTCCAGGTCGACGATCCAGTAGTGGGGAATACCGGCATCCGCGTATTCCCCGCGCTTGATCACCCGATCCGTGCGCTTCGAGCCCGGCGACACGATCTCGATCACGACCAGCACCTCGGACGCCTTCAGCATCCTGCCGCTCTTGGTCGCCTCGCGGGGAACGACGACCAGGTCAGGCCGCCTGGAGAAGCCGGGATCGCCGTACGGGGCCAGTTCGAGGTCGATGTCCACGTCCTGGATCGCGACCAGTTCGCCCGGCAATTGGGCTCGCAGCTGGGCGAACAGTTCACCCGAAGCCACCATGTGGGGCGGACTCGGACTCGGCGACATCAAGATACGACCCTCTTGCAACTCGGAGTAACCGTGCTCGGTTTCCCCGAGCTCGGCGTATTCGGCGACCGTGAACAAGTGCGGCTCGCCGGCCGAGTTCTCCGTGTCCTCAGACAGAGCAGTCACTTCGTTCCCCTTTGCCTCACCGAGAGTGCCGCATAGGCTACTGTGCGTCAGCGCAACGCCTCAGCGACCTCCTGAGCCGCCCGCACCACCTGCGGCCCCACCGCGTCACCGTCCAGCTTCTCCAGGGCCACCACGCCCACGCTGGCCCGCAGTCCGGGCACTCCGCGCACCGGCGCCGCCACGCCGAACGCGCCCGCCTGCAGCTCGCCCGTCGAGTGGACCCACTGCCGGCCCTCCGGCGACAGGCCGATGGCCTTCCCGGCCGCGCCCCGGTGCACCGGGTGGCGGGAGCCGACCCGGTAGGCCACGTGGTACGCCGTCCACGACGGCTCGACCACGGCCACCGCCTGCGCCTCGCTCCCGTCCGCCACGGTCAGGTGCGCGGTCGCGCCGACGGCCTCCGCCAGCGTCCGCAGCGCGGGCTGGGCGGCGAGGCGGAGCTGCGGCAGCACGTTGGACGCCAGCCGCAGCACCCCCAGCCCGAGCCGCACCTTGGACCCCTCGCGCCGCACCAGCCCGCGCGACTGCAGCGGCACGAGCAGCCGGTACACCGCCGCCCGCGACGCGCCGATGGCCGCCGCCAGCTCGCTGATCGACGGCGCTTCCGACTCGGCGTCCGCGACCGCCTGGAGCAGGGCCAGGCCCCGCTCCAGGGTCAGCGAGCTCTCCTTGGACGCGGGCGCCGGCAGCCGGCCGCGGGGATCGGGTCTGACCACGCTCTACCTCTCGTCGGCGGGCGCGATCGTGCCGACCACCTCGGCCAGCCCGACGACCGAACCGCCTTCGCCCGGAGCCGTCGCGGTGATCCGCACCGTGTCGCCGTCCTCCAGGAACGTCCGCTCGTCGCCGCCGACCACCACCGGTTCCTTGCCGCCCCAGCTCAGCTCCAGGAAGGAGCCGCGCTGGTCGCGCTCCGGACCGGACACGGTGCCCGACGCGATCAGGTCGCCCGGCCGAACCGTAGCGCCGTTCACCGACAGGTGCGCGAGTTGCTGCGCGAACGTCCACGACATCTCGCGGAACGGCGGGCGGGACACCACGACGCCGTTCCACTCGACCTCGAGGTCGATGTCCAGTCCCCAGGTCCGGTCCTCGACCAGGTACGGCAGCACGTCGTTGCCCAGCGGCGGGGGTGGCACGCGGGCCACCGCGAACGCCTCCAGCGGCGTGATCCAGGCCGCGACGGACGTGGCGAACGACTTGCCCAGGAACGGCCCGAGCGGCTGGTACTCCCACGCCTGGATGTCGCGCGCGGACCAGTCGTTGACCAGGGCCACGCCGAACACGTGGTCGGCGGCCTGCGACGGGGTGAGCCGCGACGCGACCGGCCCGCCGCAGACGAACCCGACCTCGGCCTCGATGTCGAGCCTGCCGGTCGGCCCGAAGACGGGACCGGCGGACGACCGGCGCTGGCCGTGCGGGCGCACGACCGGCGTGCCGGACACGACGACCGTCCCGGCCCGGCCGTGGTAGCCGATGGGCAGGTGCGTCCAGTTCGGCAGCAGCGCGTCGCCGTCGGGCCGGAAGATCCGGCCGACGTTCTCCGCGTGGTGCCGCGACGAGTAGAAGTCGACGTAGTCGGCGACGGTGAACGGCAGCACGGCGCCGTCCAGGGGCACGAGTCGCGCGCCGCGCGGGGCGGAGGCGGCCGTGACGATCTCCACCAGCCGGGCCCTCAGCTCGCTCCACGCGGGCCGCCCGGCCGCCAGCAGGGCGTCCAGCGTGCCGGTGGCCACCAGCGGCTCCAGCCGCTCGCCCAGGGACAGCCCGCCCAGCAGCAACGCCTGGTCGCCCACGCGCACCGCGACACCGCCGGGCACGACGCCGTAGGGCAGCGTCTGCGGCCCGAACGGCGAGTCGGCCGTGAACGCCGGGTCCTCGATCCAGCTCACAGCAGCCCCAGCTCCTCCAGGTCGGCGATCGGCTCGTCGAGCGAGCACGACCCGTACGACGCGAACACCCCGCGGACGGCGTGCGCGGCCTGGTCGGACAGCGCGTCGGCCTCCTCGCCGAGCGCGACCGCGTCCGTGCTGGACAGGGCCTCGCGGACGTCGCCGCCGGACAGGGACCGCGCGGTGGCGACGAGCAGGTTGAGGAAGCCGTGGTGGGTGAAGCCGGTGGCGGGGTCGGTGTGCCGGACGGCGTGGTGCAGGCCGGCGGTCGCCTTGAACGCCACGCCGCCACCGCTCACCACCGCCAGGAAGTCGGCGACCTCGTCCACGCTGGGGAAGTTCTCCTTGCTCAGCCCGCCGCAGCGCAGCTTGGGCCAGCTGCCGTGCTCGATGACGCGGCGCACGCCGTCGAGCCACTCGGCGCCGCCCCGCCGGGGCTCGACGACCCGGATGACGTCCTCGGGCACGAACTCCGAGACGCGTTCGAGCCACACCTCGTCCACGTCGGACGGGGCGGGCATCTCGACCATCCGCAGCGCCAGCAGCTCGCTGCGGGACTCGACGATCGACACGGCCTTGGGCACACCGCCCAGGCCCGTGTCGATGACCAGCGACAGGGCGATCGGCTTCACCGGTTTGACCTTGATCAGCTCGGTGATCAGCTCGGCCAGTCGCGACGCGGGGCACAGGAACAACCCCACGGCACCCGCCCATTCCCCGGCACGTGCGTCGAGGTGGCCGCGGATCGCGTCGGGCATTGCCGCGTTGCCCGGCGGGAACAGTGCGGCGTCGTCGACAAGCCGCGCGAGCAGGGGCGGAGTGCCGCGTGGACCGGGCGCACGGAGTTCGAAGGCGCTTGACACGGCTGACACGCTAGTGGCGTACCGGTCAATGAACAAAGATGTCCGACTATCGAACGCCCGGAGTGAACCATGGCGTACTACCGCCAGGTGGGTGAGATCCCCCGAAAGCGCCACACGCAGTTCCGCGACCCGGAAGGCGGGCTGTACGCGGAGGAGCTGATGGGGGTCGAGGGCTTCTCCGCCGACTCGGCGCTGCTCTACCACCGCCACCTGCCGACCGCGATCGTCGACGCGGTCACCGTCGAGGAGACCCGCGGCGCGCTGTCCCCGAACCTCCCGCTCAAGCCGCGGCACTTCAAGACGCCCGCGCTGACCTGGGGCGACGAGGTGGACGCGGTCACCGGTCGGCGCACCCTGTTCGGCAACGCGGACGTGGTCATCGGCTTCGTCAGGGCCACCGCGCCGAGCCCGCTGTACCGCAACGCGGCGGGCGACGAGCTGCTGTACGTGCAGTCCGGCGAAGGGGTCGTGGAGACGATCTACGGCGCGCTCCCGGTCGCCGAGGGCGATTACGTGGTGCTACCTACTTCGTGCACCTATCGGGTCGTTCCCGCACGACCGATGAACATCCTCGTGCTGGAAGCCACCGGGCACATCGGACCACCGAAGCGGTACCTGTCCGGCAAGGGCCAGTTCCTGGAGCACTCGCCGTACTGCGAGCGCGACGTGCGGGGGCCCGCCGAGCCGTTGCTCGTGGACGGCGAGGACGTGGACGTGCTCGTGCGGCACCGCGCCGGCCTCACCCGGTTCACCTACGCGAACCACCCGTTCGACGTCGTCGGCTGGGACGGCTGCCTGTACCCCTGGGCGTTCAACATCCGCGACTTCGAGCCGATCACGGGCCGCGTGCACCAGCCGCCGCCCGTGCACCAGACGTTCGAGGGGCCCAACTTCGTGGTGTGCTCGTTCGTGCCGCGCAAGGTCGACTACCACCCGCTGTCGATCCCGGTGCCGTACAACCACGCGAACGTGGACTCCGACGAACTGCTGTTCTACGTCGGCGGCGACTACGAGGCGCGCAAGGGCTCCGGCATCGGCCTCGGCTCGCTGTCCCTGCACCCGTCGGGCTGCACCCACGGTCCCCAGCCGGGCGCGGTCGAGGCGTCCCTCGGCGTCGACTACTTCGACGAGACCGCGGTCATGGTGGACACGTTCCGGCCGCTGGACCTCGGCGAGGCGGCGCTCGCCTCGGAGGACCCGAAGTACGCCTGGTCGTGGGCCCGCCGGGGGCCGGACCTGGGGTGATCGACTTTTTGTCGGTGGCGGCCTCTAACGTCTGCCGGCATGGACGCACGAGCGGTTCTGGAGACGGCCCCGGACAGCGGGGTGGCGAGCAGCGCCACCCGGCTGGCGGGGTCCTCCGGCTGGCAGGGGACGGGTCGCAGCGACACGGCCCTGTGGGGCCTGTGCAAGGGCAGCGGCAAGAACCCCTACCAGGTGTGCGTCGACCTCGGCGACCGCGCGGCGAAGTGCTCGTGCCCGTCGCGCAAGTTCCCGTGCAAGCACGCGGTGGCCCTGCAGCTGCGCCACGCGAGTGACCCGCTGCCCGCCGGCGAGACCCCCGACTGGGTCGCGGAGTGGCTGACCCGGCGTCGCCGCGCGGCCGCCGACCGGCCCGCGGCGCCGGACGACTCGCCGGAAGCCGTCGAGCGGCGGGCCAAGGCCAAGGAGAAGACGGCGG
>NZ_JBHTLK010000245.1:0-10057 GCF_042678885.1 Saccharothrix hoggarensis | reverse complement strand
CCCGCTGCCGCTGCGCCTGCGTTCCGACGGCAGCTACCTGGTCACCGGCGCGTTCGGCGCGCTGGGCAGGCTGCTCTGCCGGACGCTGGCCGCCCGCGGCGCGCGCCGGCTGGTCCTCGTCGGCCGCACGCGGCTGCCGGAACGCGCCTGGTGGAGCATGCTCGACCGGGACAGCGCCGCCGGGCGGGCGGTGCGGTTCGTGCGCGACCTGGAAGCCCTGGGCGCGCAGGTGATCCTGGCGCCCATCGACGTCACCGACGAGCCGGCGCTCGTGTCGTGGCTGGCGGACTACCGCCGTGACCACGCCCAGCCGATCCGGGGCGTGTTCCACCTGGCCGGACACGTACGCGACACGCTCGTCCCGGCGATGGACCGCACCGGCTTCGACGCGGTGCACGACCCGAAGGTCGTCGGCGCGCACCTGCTGCACCAGCACCTGCGCGACGAGCCGCTGGACCACTTCGTGCTGTTCGCCTCGATCGCGTCGCTGCTGACGACCGCGGGACAGGCCAACTACGCCGCCGGCAACGCCTTCCTGGACGCCTTGGCGCACCACCGCCGTGCCAAGGGCCTGCCCGCGTTGAGCATCGACTGGGGGCCGTGGGCCACCGGCATGATCGAGGAGCTGGGGCTGGTCGAGCACTACCGCGTCAGCCGCGGGATGAGCTCGCTGTCGCCGGAAGCGGGGATGGCCGCGCTGGAGCGGGTGATCGGCCAGGAGGACGCCCAACTGCTGGTGGCGACCGTCGTCGACTGGCCCGCCTTTCTCTCGTGGTACGGCACGCCGCCGCCGCTGGTGAGCGAACTCGCCGCCGCGGCCGCCGACACCGCGCCCGCGGAGTCCGGCAGCTTCCTGGACGCGTTCCGCGACGCCGACGCCCAGACCCGCCGCGCGCTGGTGGCCGAGCGGTTCACCGGCATCGTGGCCACCGTGCTGCGGGTGCCGCCGGAGCAGGTCGAGCCGTCGTCCGGCCTCACCGCCGCCGGGTTGGACTCGCTGCTGGCGATGGAGCTGCGGGCCCGGATCACGACCGAGCTGCGGGTCAGCCTGCCCGTGGTCGCGCTGCTCAGCGGCAGCCCCGTGGCCGAGCTGATCGACCAGGTGCACGCCGGCCTGATCGCGCACGCGGCCACCGGCGACCGCGAGGAGACCGCGGTGGAGGTGTTCACCGACGAGCACCGGTTCCCGCTGACCCAGAACCAGAAGGCGCTGTGGTTCCTCAAGCAGCTCAACCCCGACGGCTTCGCCTACAACATCGGCGGCGCGGTCGAGGTGACCGCGGAACTCGACCCCGAGCTGATGTTCGACGCCGTGCGCACCCTGATCGCTCGGCACCCATTGCTGCGCGCCAACTTCACGATGGAGAAGGGGCAGGCGGTCCAGCAGATCTCGGCGTCCGTCGAGGCCGACGTCGCGCTGTTCGACGTCGCCGACCGGGACTGGGACGAGATCTACCGGATAATCATCGCCGAGTACCGCGCGCCCTACGACCTGGAGCGCGACCCGCTCGTCCGCTTCCGGCTGTTCCGCCGCGGCCCGGACCGCTGGGTGATCATGAAGGCGGTGCACCACATCGTCTCCGACGCCATCTCCACCTTCACGTTCATTGAGGAGCTGCTGGCCGTCTACGAGGGCCTGCGCCGGGGCGAGCCGGTGGAGCTGCCCGAGCCGACCGCGCAGTACCTTGACTTCCTCAACTGGCAGAACAGGTTCCTGGCCGGCCCGGACGCCGGTCGGATGCTGGAGTACTGGCGCGGGCACCTGCCCGAGCGGACCCCCGTGCTCAACCTGCCGACCGACAAGCCGCGGCCGGTCGTGCAAACCGACAACGGCGCCTCGGAGTTCTTCGTCCTGGACACCGCGCTGAGCGCGCGGGTGCACGACCTGGCCCGCGAGCACGACGTGACGGTGTTCGTGGTGCTGCTGGCCGCGTACTACGTGCTGCTCAGCCGCTACTCCGGGCAGGACGACATCATCGTCGGCAGCCCCGTCACCGGCCGCACGGAGAAGGAGTTCGGCTCCGTCTACGGCTACTTCGTCAACCCGCTGCCGCTGCGCGCGGACCTGTCCGGCGACCTCGACGTCGGCCGCCTGCTCGGCCAGGTCCGCTCGACCGTCCTCAACGGACTGGACAACCAGGAGTACCCGTTCGTGCTGCTGGTGGACGAGCTGGGGCTGCGCCACGACCCGAGCCGGTCGGCCGTGTTCCAGGCGATGTTCATCCTCCTGGCGCACAAGGTGTCGACCGAGAAGTACGGCTACCGCCTGGAGTACGTCGAGCTGCCGGAGGAGGAAGGCCAGTTCGACCTCACCCTCTCCGTCTACGAGGACGAGGCGGACCGGCGCTTCCACTGCGCGTTCAAGTACAACACCGACCTGTTCTTCGCCGAGACGGTGAGCAGGATGGCCGGGCACTACGTGACGCTGCTCGACAGCCTGACCCGCGCGCCCGCCGAGAAGCCCGTCACCGAGCTGACCCTGCTCGGCGAGGACGAGCGCGCGGACATCCTCGACGGGTGGAGCGGCGTGACGCGCACCGCGCCCGCCGACGCGCCGGTGACGACGTTGATCTCCGCCGCCGCGGCGGCCACCCCGGACGCCGTCGCGGTGGTCACGCCGACGGACACGGGCGCCGACCGGCTCACCTACGCCGAACTGGAACGGAGGTCCACGGCGCTGGCCCGCGTGCTGCGCGCCGAGGGCGTGCGGGCCGGGTCGGTGGTGGCGCTGTGCCTGGAGAAGTCGGCCGACCTGGTCGTGACGCTGCTCGCCGTGCTCAAGGCGGGTGGCGCCTACCTGCCGCTGGACCCGGACTACCCGGCCGAACGACTCGACCACATGGTCCGCACCGCCGGCGCCGCGCTGCTGCTGGCCGACGCGCGCACCCGCGACCGGCTGACCGGGCTGCCCGTGCCGGTCACCGACGTGGCCGACCTCGCCCTCGACGTGGACGGCGGCCCCGGGCTGGAGCCCGTCGACCTCGACAGCCCCGCGTACGTCATCTTCACGTCCGGGTCCACCGGCACGCCGAAGGCCGTCCGGGTCGACCACCGCAACCTCGCGTCGGCGTTCGCCGCGTGGCGGCAGGAGTACCGGCTCGACACCGACGCGCGGGTGCACCTGCAGATGGCGGGCTTCGCGTTCGACGTGTTCACGGGCGACCTGGTCCGGGCGCTGTGCTCGGGCGGCTCGCTGGTGCTGGTGTCGCGCGACCTGCTCTTCGACACCGCCCGCCTGCACGACACGATGGTGGCCGAGCACGTCGACGCGGCCGAGTTCGTCCCCGCCGTCGTGCGCGGGCTGATGAACCACTGCGACCGCACCGGCGCGCGGCTGGACTTCATGAAGCTGGTCGTCGTCGGCTCGGACGTGTGGAAGGTCGAGGAGTACCGGCGGCTCAAGGCGTTGTGCGGCCCGGACACCCGGCTGGTCAACTCCTACGGCCTCACCGAGGCCACGATCGACAGCACCTACTTCGACGGGCCGGTCGACGACCTGGAACCCGGCCGCGTGGTGCCGATCGGCCGACCGTTCCCGAACACCGCGCTCTACGTGCTGGACGAGCGGGGAGAGCCGGTGCCGCAGGGCGTCGTCGGCGAGCTGTGGATCGGCGGCGACGGCGTCGCCGCGGGCTACCTCGGAGACCCCGGGCAGACCGCGCTGCGCTTCGCCACCCGTGAGCTGCACGGCCGCGAGGTGCGGTTGTACCGCACCGGAGACCTGGCCCGCTGGACGGCGGGCGGAGTGGTCGAACTGCTGGGCCGGGCCGACGGCCAGGTGAAGGTGCACGGTCACCGGGTCGAGGTCGGCGAGGTCGAGAGCCGGTTGACCCGTTGGCCCGGCGTCGCCCAGGCGGTGGTGCTGGTCCGTCCCGACGCGCGCGGCGAGGACACCCTCTTCGCCTACTGCGTGCCGGCGGAGGGCGCCGACTTCGACCCCCGCGCCCTGCGCGCCCACCTGGGCGAGTACCTGCCGACGTTCATGATCCCCGCCCACCTCGTGGCGGTGCCGGAACTGCCCCTGACCGCCAACGGCAAGGTCGACGTGGACGCCCTGCCGCTGCCCGTCGCGGCGGACGCCGCCGACCACGAGCCGCCGGTCACCCTGTACGAGGTCCGCACCGCCAAGCACTGGCAGTCCCTGCTCGCCGTGGACCACGTCGGCCTGGACCAGGACTTCTTCGAGTCCGGCGGCAGTTCGATCGCGCTGATCGAGCTGATCCACCACCTCCAGACCGAGTTCGCCATCACCATCCCCGTCAGCCTGCTGTTCCGGGTCACCACCCTGCGCGGCATGGCGAAGACGGTCGAGCACATCGTCACCGGGCAGATCGCCGGCGCCAAGCCGTACCTCGTGTTCAACCCCGACCGGGAGGCCGCGCTGTTCTGCTTCCCGCCCGCGGGCGGCCACGGGTTGGTCTACCGGCTGCTGGCCGGGCACCTGTCCGAGTTCCGGCTCACCGCGTTCAACTACGTGTCCGGTGACGGGAAGGTGGCCGAGTACGCCGACCTGGTCGAGTCCGTCCAGCCGCAGGGGCCGTACCGCCTGTTCGGCTACTCGCTCGGCGGCAACCTCGCGTTCGAGGTCGCCAAGGAGCTGGAACGGCGCGGGCACGCCGCCGCGCACGTGGTGATCATGGACTCCTACCGCATCCCGGAGCGGTTCACGCTCGCCGACGAGCACGTCGCCGAGTTCGAGCACGAGCTGGCCGCGCACCTGCACCGGCACACCGGTTCCGCCACCGTGGCGGAGGAGACCATGCGGCAGGCCCGCGAGTACCTGCACCACTCCAGCCGCACGCCGAACGTCGGCACGGTGTCCGGGCCCGTCACGGTGATCTCCGACGAGCACAAGGTGGAGTTCTACGCCGCGTCCGAGCACGGCACGTGGCACGGCAGCTCCGCCGCGGGCACCACGGTGCTCGCCGGGTCCGGCGCGCACGCCGAGATGCTCGACGGCGAGCACCTGGCGCACAACGCCGACCTGCTGCGCGGCGTCCTCACCGCGGGAGGCGCCCGCGATGTCGCCTAGCACCAGGGTCCCCTGGGACCGGCGGACGCGGACGTCCGGCGACCGGCCGCGCGTCATCGTGATCGGCGCGGGCATGGCGGGCATGGCGGTCGGCTGCTACGGGCAGATGAGCGGCCTGGAGACGCGGATCTTCGAGTCGCACGTGCTGCCCGGCGGCTGCTGCACGGCCTGGGCCCGCGAGGGCTACCTGTTCGACTACTGCATCGACTGGCTCAACGGCACCGCGCCCGGCAACGAGGCCAACCAGGTCTGGCGGGAGCTGGGCGCGCTGGACGGCAAGGCGATCACCCGGTTCGACGAGATCAACCGGGTGGTCGCCGAGGACGGCCGCTCGGTCACCTTCCACACCGACCCCGACCGGCTCCAGGCGGAGCTGGAGGCGTGCTCGCCCGCGGACGCGGCGAAGATCCGGCGGTTCTGCGCCGACCTGCGCCGCTTCGTCCGGCTGGAGATCCACCCGTTCCTCACGCCGACGCCGCTCATGTCGTGGCGGGAGAAGCTGAGGATGCTCGGCAAGGTGCTGCCCGCGCTGGGGCTGTTCCGGCGGACCGGCGGCACGCAGATGGCCGACTTCGCCGACAGCCTGAGCGACCCGTTCCTGGCCGCGGCGTTGCGGAACATGTTCTACCAGGACCCGCGGACCTTCGCGCTCATCCCGTTCCACTACACGATGGCCGAGGCGCACAAGGGCAACGTGGGCATGCCGCAGGGCGGGTCGCTCGGCCTGGCCCGGTCGGTCGAGGAGCGCTACCTCGGCCTCGGCGGGCGCATCGACTTCCGCGCCAAGGTCACCCGCGTGCTGGTCGAGGACGGGCGCGCGGTCGGCGTGGAGCTGCGCAACGGCGAACGGCACTACGCCGACCACGTCGTGGCGGCCGGCGACGTGCACACCACCGTGACCAAGCTCCTCGGCGGCGAGTACACCAACCCGCGGCTGGACACCTTGTTCACCGAGGTGGCGCCGGACCCCGAGCAGCTGTACCCGGCGGTCGTGTCGGTGTTCGTCGGCTTCCGCGGCGACGTGGCCGCCGACGAACCGGTCAGCACGACGTACCTCCTGCCGGAGGAGGACGTCGCCCGCCTGCCCGGCGTGCTGCAGAAGAGCCTGGTCGTGCACCTGCGGTCCCGCCTGATCGCGGGGCTCGCGCCCGAGGGCCGGTCGCTGATCCACTGCACCTACTTCAGCGACTACGACACGTGGAAGGCGCTGAGGTCCACCGACCGCCGGGCCTACTGGGACCTCAAGCGGCAGCTGGCGGCGTTCATCAGGGAGTTCCTGGAACGGCGCTTCCCCGGCATCGACGAGCGGGTGGAGGTGGTCCAGGTGGCCACCCCCGCCACCACCGAGCGCTACACCGGCAACCACCGGGGCTCGATCCTGGGCTGGAAGTCGCCCAAGGCCGACGACCTGGTGGACGACCTGATCGCCAAGGACCGGCTGGCGCTGCCCGGCTTGGCCGGCTTCCACCTCGCCGGGCAGTGGGTCGGCAGCGGCGGCCTGCTGCGGGCCGCGGCGTCGGGGCGGTTCGCCGCCCAGTACCTGTGCCGCGAGCTGGGCGTGCCGTTCCACGCCGAGGAGAGCCGCGGCGCCGAGCCCTGGCAAGCGGGCAAGCTCGGCGACCTCCCCCAACTGGACAACTGGACCGAGCGCCCCCGGGCCGCCCGACCGACAGCGAGGACGTCACGGACATGACCCGCGCGCGACGCAAGACGATGATCGTCATCGGCGCCGGCCTCGGTGGGCTGTCCACCGGGTGCTACGCCCAGATGAACGACTACGACAGCCGGATCTTCGAGATGCACGAGATCCCCGGCGGGTGCTGCACCGCCTGGGACCGCGGCGAGTTCACGTTCGACTGCTGCATCAGCTGGCTGCTCGGCAACGGACCGGGCAACGAGATGCACCAGATCTGGCTGGAGCTGGGCGCGTTGCAGGGCAAGCAGATGCGCCACTTCGACGTGTTCAACATCGTGCGCGGCCGGGACGGGCGCTCGGTGTACTTCTACTCCGACCCCGACCGGCTCGAAGCGCACCTGCTCGACCTGTCCCCGGCCGACGCCAAGCTGATCCGCGACTTCTGCGGCGGCCTGCGCAAGTTCCGCCGGGCGCTCGCGGTGTACCCGTTCCTCAAGCCGGTCGGGCTCATGGGCACGGTGGAGCGGATGAGGATGCTGGCCTCGTTCGTCCCGTACTTCAACGTGGTCCGCAAGTCCATCGGCACCCTCATGACGGACTACTCGGCGCGGTTCCGCGACCCGTTGCTGCGCGAGGCGTTCAATTACGTGCTCTACGAGAAGCACCCCGCGTTCCCGGTGCTGCCGTTCTACTTCCAGCTCGCCTCGCACGCGAACCTGTCCGCCGGCGTCCCGGAGGGCGGCTCGCTGGGGCTGGCCCGGTCCATCGAGCAGCGCTACCTGCGGTTGGGCGGGCAGGTCACCTACAACGCCAAGGTCGAGGAGATCATCGTCGAGGACGGCCGGGCGGCCGGCGTGCGGCTCGACGACGGCCGGGAGTTCCGCGCCGACGTCGTGGTGTCCGCCGCCGACGGGCACACCACGATGATGAAGTTCCTCAAGGGCCGGTACCTCAACGACGAGTACCGGGAGCTGTACACGGAGACGATGGCGAAGCCCGGCATGGTGTTCCCCGGTTACGTGTGCCTGTTCCTCGGCCTGAACCGGCCCGTGCCCGAGGGCGACCCGTGCACCACCCACCTGCTGACCGACGAGGAGAAGGCCGACCTCGTCGGCATCCGGGACGCCAGCATCAACATCCAGTTCCGCAGCGCGCACTACCCGGAGCTGTCGCCCGAGGGCACCACCGTGGTCTACATGACCTACTTCGCGGACATCGCGCCGTGGCGCGCGGTGGACGACTTCCCGGAGCAGGTGACGCGACGACGTGGCGGCGAGGTGCTGCACACGTTGCCCGTCAAGCACGGCCGCGAGTACTACGCGACCAAGCGGAAGACCCGGCTGGCCCTGATGCGGTACCTCGAGAAGCGCTACCCGGGCATCACGGACTCGGTGGTGGCCCGCGACCTGTCCACCCCGCTCACGCAGGTCAGGTACACCGGCAACTACGACGGCACGGTGCTCGGCTGGCAGCCGTTCGTCGACAGCGGCGAGACGCTGGAGGAGCTGGTGAAGAAGTACGGGCCCGGCCTGCCGGGGCTGCGCGACTTCTACCAGTCGGGCGTGTGGGCGACCACGGGCGGCCTGATCCGCGCCGCCGCCGCGGGCCGCCAGGTGATGCAGTTCGTGTGCCGCGACGACGGCGTCCCGTTCACCGCGCACGTGGACGACTTCGCGCCGCCGCCGACCCACGTGGTCATTCCGGTGGGACCGGGGGAGGCGCGCAGGAAGGTGCAAGCCCACTCGACGAGCGGCGTGTGACGGTCGGCGGGTGACGAGGGGCGCCCGGTGGCATCGGCCACCGGGCGCCTTCGCTCATCCGGCGCGCAGGACTTCCAGGGCGCGGTTCGCGTGCACGTCCATGCGCGTCTCGCTCTTGACGACCTCCAGCACCCGCCGGTCGGCGCCGATGACGAACGTCCACCGCCGGGTGCGCAGCGCGGCCAGCGGACCCGGCAGCCCGACCTTACGCCGCACGCCGAACAACGCGGCCACCGCGCCGTCCGGGTCGGACAGCAGCGGGTAGTCGAACCCGTTGGCGTCGGCGAACTCCCGCTGCCGGTCGACGGGGTCGGCGCTGATCCCGACCCGCTGGGCGCCCACCGCGGCGAACTCGGCCGCCAGGTCGCGGAAGTGGCAGCTCTCCGCGGTGCAGCCGGGCGTCATGGCGGCGGGGTAGAAGAAGACCACCACGGGACCGGCCGCCGTGAATTCCGCCAGTGACCGTTCCTCTCCTTTGTGGTCCGGCAGCGTGAAATCGGGAACTATGTCACCTTTGTTCATGGGTTCAATTCTACCGACGTCAATGTGGGCAATAGTCCGCCATTGCAGTGAACCTCTGTTCCGCTGTCCACTGTGGACTTGACTACTCTCGGTGGGCGGTCTCCGGTCGTCTGATTGTTCACAAGTGTGACCGCGCTGCACCGATTCTGTTCACAGGTATGACCAGGGCGCATTGATCCCGGCTCGGTCGGCCGGTGGCCGTTGATCGAATCGAACGCCTGCTACCTCGGCGTTCGATTCCATTCGACACCCGGCGCGGGGAAATGTGCGGAACACTTGTTGACCTGCGGCTTCCGCGGCATCTAACATCCGCCGGGAAAGCGGTTTCCGGTACGACGGCGTGCGGGAAGCACTTCCGGGGAAACGTCGGCCGCCCGTTCCGATGTCCAAGGCAAGTCAGAGTGGAGTTGTCATGAGCACACCGGTCCACCGACCGATCGGGAAACCTCCGCGGCCGAGCGCCGCGCGATGGCGGCTGAGCCTGTTCGCCGCCGCCGGCGCCGCGGCGCTGGTCGCCACCCTCGCGTCCTGGCCGATGGCGGCGCCCGCTGAGGCGGCGATCGGCGCGGGGACGTACACGGTGAAGAACGCGGCCAGCGGCCACTGCCTCGACGTCCCCGGCGCGACTGCGACCGCGGGCGTGCAGCTCCAGCAGTCGGCGTGCGGCACGGCGTCCAGTCAGCTGTGGACGTTGACGGCCGTCAGCGGCGGGTACCGGATCACCTCCGTCTCCAGTGGCCTGTGCGTCGGCGTGCGGGACGCGTCGACGTCGGCGGGCAAGCCGATCGAGCAGGCCGCCTGCACCGGCGGCCCCGGTCAGACGTGGACGTTGACCGCGAGCGGCAGCAACTACCGCGTGATCGACACCAACAGCACCAAGTGCATGAACACGAAGGACAGCTCCACGGCCGTCGGCGCGTTGGTGCAGACCAACTCCTGCGACAGCGTGGCCACCAAGCAGTGGACGTTCATCCCGTCGAGCGGCGGGCCGACGTCGACGTCGACGTCCACTTCGACCTCCACGTCGACCACCACCACGTCCACGACGACGACCACGTCGACGACTGCTCCGGGTGGTGGCGGTGACGGCAGTGGGCCGTGGCCGAC